>DASZVK010000021.1:0-1517 GCA_035547175.1 Solirubrobacteraceae bacterium | reverse complement strand
GCCGGCGACCGGCAGGACGAGGACGGCCGCCGCCGCCCCGCTCGCCGCGAGCGCCGGCGCGAGCCGGTACACGATCGACGTCCCCTCCGGCGCGACCGCGCTCTTGCCCCACAGCCGCCGCAGCTCGCGGTAGGGCTGGAGCGGCGTCGGGCCGCGCCGGCCCTGCAGGCGAGCCTTCCAGTGCTGGACGAGGCCGGGCAGGAGAGGGGCGAGCACGAGCCCGCCGACGAGTTGGACGGCGACCGCTGCCGCGCTCATCCGATCATCCCGAGCCGGACGGCGGCGAGCAGCACGAGCACGAGCGCCGCCAGATAACCGACGTAGGCGGAGAGGCTGCCGCTCTGGAGGCGGCGCGTGTGCTTCGCTGCGGTGAGCGACCAGCGTACGACCGGGCGGTAGACGCGTTCCTCGATCAGATGCGGCACGTGGCCGCGGTAGGCGACCTCCTGGACGACGCCGCCGGCGCGGACGACGCGCACCGAACGCTCCGGCCGAAGCACAGCCGCGAGCGAGAGCCGCAACGGCTTCGTGAACCCGGCGCTCGTCCAGGCGAGGGCCGGCTCGATCAGCTGCCCGCTCGCCCAGGTCGGTGCGGGCGCCGCCGTCCGCCGTCCGCGCAGCGAACCGAGCAGCGCCGTTCCGGCGACCAGCGCGGCGAGGATCGCAAGCGCCGGCAGCGAGCCTGTCCCCGGCACTCGCAGACCGGCGTGGACCGGCTCGGCCGTCCCCCAGGGAGCGATGCCGGCGAGCGGCCCGAGCAGGAGCCCCGGCGCCGCGCCGAGGACGACGCAGACGAGCGCGAGTCCGAGCGTCGCCGCCCGCGAGCCGATCGCCGGCTCCCGCGCTTCGGCCGCCGCATCGCTGCGCGCCGGCCCGAGCAGGACCAGTCCGACCACCTTGGCGAAGCAGAACACCGCCAGCGCCGCGGTAGCGGCGAGTGCGACCAGCGCCACCGCGGCGGCGACGCCGTCGCCGACGTGCGTGACCGCGGGTAGATGGATCAGCGCCTGCAGCGTCAACCACTCCGAAGCGAAGCCGTTCAGCGGCGGCAGCCCGGCGATCGCCGCCGCGCCGATCAGGAATGCGCCGCCCGTCCACGGCATACGGCGCAGCAGCCCGCCGACCCGGTCGATCCGCAGCGGCCCGATCGCCCGCTCGAACGAGCCGGCGCCGAGAAACAGCAGCGCCTTGAAGACCGCGTGGTTGAACGTGTGCAGCAGCGCCGCCGCCAGCGCCAGCGCGGCCCAGGTATCGGCGCCGCGGGCACGGAAGAGGAGGGCGGCGCCGAGGCCGAGCAGGATGATCCCGACGTTCTCGATCGAGTGCAGGGCCAGCAGCCGCTTCAACTCGTGCTGGAAGAGCGCATACGCCACCCCGCCCACGGACGAGAGCGCACCGACCGCCAGCACGAGCACGCCGAACCAGGCCGGCAGCACGCCGTCCCACTCGAGCACGACGCGCACGAGCAGGTAGAGCGCCACCTTGATCATCACGCCGCTCATCAACGCCGAGACCGG
>DASZVK010000020.1:0-15956 GCA_035547175.1 Solirubrobacteraceae bacterium | reverse complement strand
AGTAGGGGACGTGGTCGTAGGGCTCGTCGCGGCCGAGCATGGCGCGCGCCGCCGCCGGGCCCTGGTGCAACGCGTTGGCCCAGTGCTCGACGCGCAGGTGGGCGTCGAACAGCGGATGGCGGGCGCAGGCCACGTCGCCGGCGGCGAACACCGCCGGCGCGCCGGTGCGCAGGTGCTCGTCGACGAGGACGCCGTCCCCCACGGCCAGCCCGGCCGCCTCGGCCAGCGCCGTGCGCGGCGCGGCGCCGACGCCCACGACGACGATGTCGGCCTCGACGCGCCGGCCGTCGGCCAGGCGCACGGCCGTCACGTTCCGCTCGCCCTCGATCGCCTCGATGCCGCCGACGTCGCCGAGGAACCGCACGCCGTGATCGGTGTGGACGTCGCGGTAGAACGCGCCCAGCTCGGGGCCGAGCACCCGCTCGAGCGGGAGCGCCGCCATCTCGAGGATCGTCACCTCGCAGCCGCGCTGGCGCGCCGACGCCGCGACCTCGCAGCCGATCCACCCGGCGCCGATCGTCACCAGGCGGGCGCCGTCGACCAGGCGGGCGCCCAGCGCCTCGGAGTCGGCGATCGTCCGCAGCGACAGGACGCCGTCGAGGTCGCCGCCGGGCAGGGGCAGGCGCCGTGCGTGCGCGCCGGTGGCCAGCAGCAGCCGGTCGAAGCCCAGCGTCTCGCCGTCGGCCAGCGACACCCGCGAGGCCGCCACGTCGATGCGCGCCACCGTGCAGGCCGTGCGCAGCTCGATGTCGCGCTCGGCGTAGAAGCCCTCGGAGTGCACGTAGGGCTTGGCGTCGGCCTCGCCGCGCAGGTACTCCTTCGACAGCGGCGGTCGCTCGTAGGGCCGCTCCGGCTCGGCGCCGACGAGCACGACGCGCCCGTCGAAGCCCTCGTCGCGCAGCGTCTCCGCCGCCTTGGCGCCGGCCAGGCCGGCACCGACGATCACGAACGTCTGGATAGCCATCATGCGCCTCCGTGGGCCAGGGCGAGGAACTCCTCGCGCGTGCGCGGATCATCGCGCACCAGCCCGCGCAGGGCCGAGGTCACCGTCCGGGCGCCCTGCGCCTGCACGCCGCGCAGCGACATGCACAGGTGCTCGGCCTCGAGCACGACGCCGACGCCCTTGGGCCGCAGGTGCTCCTGCAGCCAGCCGGCGATCTGCGTCGTGAGCCGCTCCTGGAGCTGGAGGGAGCGCGCGAAGCGCTCGACCACGCGGGCCAGCTTGGACAGCCCGAGGATGCGCTCGCCGGGCAGGTAGGCCACGTGCGCCACGCCGTGGAAGGGCAGCATGTGGTGCATGCACAGCGACTGGAACGGGATCTCGCGCACCACCACGAGCTCGTCGTAGCCCTCGTCGTTGGGGAACGTCGTCATCGTGAACGGCTCCGGCGTCAGCAGCTCGGCGAAGGCCGCCGCCATCCGGCGCGGGGTGTCCCTCAGCCCGTGGGCGCCCAGGTCGGCACCGAGCGCGAGGAGCAGGTCGGCGGCCGCGCGCTCGGCCGCCGCGTGGTCGATCGGCGGCCGCTCGTCGGGCGCCACGGCGGGCGCGTGCGCTCGGTCGCCGTTGGCGCCGACCGCGAGGAGATTCGGGTTCATGCCCTCGTTAGTGCCGCCGGCGGCCGGCGTCTTACCCCGCCACAGGTAAGACCGGCGGCTCGGAGCGCGCAAAGGCGATCGTGGGCGGACAGGCCCTGTACCCAGGTCGCGCGCATCCCCGCCCCGCTCGACGCCCCTGCGCAGCGGTCGCGATGAGCGGGCCCGGCGCTGGTACCGTCCGGGCGCGTGCCCGCTGCTGGGCGCCCCCGATGCCGACCAGCCCGCCCTCCTCCCTGCATCCATCCCTCGACACCGAGTCGGGCGCCTGGCTGGAGTCGCTGCGCGCCGACGGCCCCCGGCGCGAGGAGGCGATCGCGCGCCTGCACGCGCTGCTGCACCGGGCGGCGCGCTTCGAGGTCGCCCGGCGCCGCTCGTCGCTGCCGGGCTGGGACGGCGACGACCTCGACGACCTCGCCCTGCAGAGCGCCGACGACGCCCTGGTCGCGGTGCTGGCCAAGCTCGACGGGTTCCGCGGCGACAGCCGCTTCACGACCTGGGCCTACAAGTTCGCCCTGCTGGAGGCGGCGGTGAAGCTGCGCCGGCGCCCGTGGCAGGGGCGCGAGCTGCCGCTCGAGCCCGAGCGCTGGCCGCAGACGGCCGACGGCGCCGGCTCGCCTCACGCCCGCACCGAGCGGGCCGAGCTGCTCGACGCCGTCCGCGAGGCGATCGACGAGGAGCTGACGGCCCACCAGCGCGAGGTGCTCGTCGCCGTGGCCCTCAACGAGGTGCCGATCGACGTCCTCGCCGAGCGCCTGGGCTCGACGCGCGGCGCGCTGTACAAGACGATCCACGACGCGCGGCGCAAGCTGCGCCGGCGCCTCGAGGCCGACGGCCACGCCGTCGCCGCCCCGGCGAGGAGCGCCTCGCGATGAGCGACGAGCGCCGCACCGGCGACGACCTGCTGCGCCGGCTGCTCGGCCCGGACGAGCCGGAGCTGACCTGCGAGGCGTGCTTCGAGGAGATCGACCGCTACGTCGAGCTCGAGCTCGCCCAGGGCCCCGAGCGCGCCGACGCGCTGCTTCCCGGCATGAGCGCCCACCTCGAGGGCTGCCGGGCATGCGCCGAGGAGCACGCCAGCCTGGTCGCGCTGCTGCACGACGACCGGCCGAGCGCCGGCAGGTAAGACCGGCGCGCGCGGCGACGCCCATGGATCGACACCCGCCCGCGCGCCAGGAGCGCGAGCGGACCGACCCAAGGAGGCTCCGACATGGCGACCATCGATGCGCGGGCGTCACAGCACCTCGCGACCACCGCGACACCCGACGGCACGGCGACCGCCGCTCCGTCCGCGCTCGCCGACGCCGCCCACCAGGCGTTCTGGCTCCTGCGCGTCGCCTTCACGGTCGCGCCGATCCTGTTCGGCATCGACAAGTACTTCAACTGGACCGTGCACTGGCCCGACTACCTGGCCGGCTGGATCAACGACATCATCCCCGGCAGCGGGCAGGACTGGATGTACGTGGTCGGCGCGATCGAGATCGCGGCCGGGCTGCTCGTCGCCGTCGCGCCGCGCATCGGCGCCTTCGTCGTCGCCGCCTGGCTGGGCGGGATCGTCGTCAACCTGCTGACCAAGGACGCGCCGCAGTACTACGACATCGCGCTGCGCGACTTCGGCCTGATGCTGGCGGCGCTCACCTTCGGGCGCCTGTCGCTGGCCGTCGTCCCCGCCCGGACGGCGGGCATCCTGCCGCGCCGTCCCTTCTGAGGCGAGCCGGGGCCGCGCTCAGCCGGCGACCAGCGAGCCGATGCGGCGAGCGGCGCCGGCGGTGCGGCCCGGGCGGGTCTGGCGGGCGCGCGCGGCGCGGGTCGCGGCGCGTCCGATCGCGACGCGCTCGGCCTCCGAGGAGGCCTCGTTGATGAGGGCGACGTAGTAGCGGTTGTCGTCGGCGTCGAGCGCGACGGGCGCGCCGTCGTGGCCGAGCATCCGCCTGAGCATCGTGGTCATGAAGGCTGGTCTCCTGGGTGCTTGATCTCTCTGGGCTCCATTGTCGGCATGTGACATCGATCAGTCCAAGATGGACTTCGACTGAGACTGATCATGTAACACAATCGATGTTACAAAGCCCAGTCCGAGCACGGGTGCGGGCGCTCGGGAGCCCACCGCCCGCGGGCCGCTCAGGAGATCGCGCGCTCGCCGGTCAGCAGCTCGCCGAGCACGAGCGTGTGCATCTCGCTCGTCCCCTCGTAGGTGAGGACGGACTCGAGGTTGGCCGCGTGGCGCATGACCGGGTACTCGCCCGTGATCCCGTTGGCGCCGAGGATCGTGCGCGCCTCGCGCGCGACGTCGAGCGCGACGCGCACGTTGTTGAGCTTGCCGACGCTGACCTGCGCGTGGTGCAGCGCGCCCGCGTCCTTGAGCGCGCCCAGCCGCCAGGCGACGAGCTGCGCCTTCTGCAGCTCGAGCATCATCTCGACGAGCTTGCGCTGCGTGAGCTGGAAGCCGCCGATCGGCCGCCCCCACTGGACGCGCGTGCGCGCGTAGTCCAGCGCGGCGAGGTAGCAGGCGGTGCCCGCGCCGACCGCCCCCCAGGCGATCCCGTAGCGCGCCTCGTTCAGGCACGAGAACGGGCCGCGCAGGCCCTCGGCCCCCGGCAGCGCAGCGGACGCCGGCAGGCGCACCCCGTCGAGCACCAGCTCGGACGTCACCGACGCCCGCAGCGACAGCTTGCCGTGGATGTCGTTGGCCTGGAAGCCGGGCGTGTCGGTCGGCACGACGAAGCCGCGGATGCCGTCGTCGGCCCGCGCCCAGACGATCGCGACGTCGGCGATCCCGCCGTTGGTGATCCACGTCTTCGTGCCGTCGAGCACCCAGTCGCCGCCGTCGCAACGCGCGCGGGTGCGCATGCCGGAGGGGTCGCTGCCGTGGTCGGGCTCGGTCAGGCCGAAGCAGCCGATCGCCTCGCCGCGCGCCATCCGCGGCAGCCACTCGTCCCTCTGCTCGTCGCTGCCGAAGCGGTGGATCGGGAACATCGCCAGCGAGCCCTGCACCGAGACGAGGCTGCGCAGCCCGCTGTCGGCGGCCTCCAGCTCCCGGCAGGCGACGCCGTAGGCCATCGCGCTCGCGCCGGCGCAGCCGTAGCCGTCGAGGTGCATGCCCAGGAGACCGAGGGCGCCCAGCTCGCCCGCCAGCTCGCGCGGCAGGACGCCCTCCTCGTACCACGCGGCGATCTCGGGCAGCACGCGGTCGGCGACGAAGCGCCGCACCGTGTCGCGGACGAGGACCTCCTCGTCGCCGAGTAGGGCGTCGAGGTCGAGCACGTCGCGCTCGGACGGCCGGGCTGCGGGCGTCACCCGCGGGAGCTTACGGCTGCCTAGACGGGCGCCGCCTGGCGACCGGGCTCGAGCACGAAGCCCTCGTAGCCGTGGGCGGCGATCTCGTCGATGCGCGCCTGGTAGGTGGGGAAGCCGCCCAGGTAGGCGAGGAACACGCGCGGCTTGCCGGGGATGTTCGCGCCGTAGTACCAGGAGTCGGCGTAGCGGAAGACCGTGCCCTCGGCGATCGCCGCGACCTCCTCGCCCCACGCGTCCTGGGCCTCGGCCGTCGGCTCGACGCGCTCGAGCCCGTTCTCGCGCATGTGGACGAGGCAGTCGGCGATCCAGTCGACGTGCTGCTCGATCGAGAGCGCGAGGTTCGTCGTCACCGACGGGCTCGCCGGCCCCGTGATCGTGAACATGTTCGGGAAGCCGTGGACCGCGACGCCGAGGTAGGTGTGCGGGCCGTCCGCCCACAGCTCGCGCAGCGAGCGCCCGCCGGAGCCGCGCACGTCGATCCGCAGGATCGAGCCCGTCACCGCGTCGTAGCCGGTCGCGAGGATCAGCACGTCGAGCTCGTACTCGGCGTCGGCCGTGCGCAGGCCCGTGGGCGTGATCTGCTCGATCGGCGACTCGGCGACGTCGACCAGCGTCACGTTGTCGCGGTTGTAGGTCTCGTAGTAGTCGGTGCCCTGGACGAGGCGCTTGGCGCCGATCGGGAACTTCGGCTTGAGCTTCTCGGCCACCGCCGGGTCGTCGACGATCTCGTCGATCTTCTCGCGCACGAAGTCCGAGCAGGTCCTGTTGGCCTCGAGGTCGAGGATCAGGTCGCCGTAGGCGCCGAGCAGGTAGGGGCCGCCGATGTCCCAGCGGCGCTGGTACTCGGCGCGGCGCTCCTCGGGCGTCGCCTCGAGCGCCGGCTGCATGCGCTGCTCGTTGTCGAAGCCGAGCAGCGTCCCGCGCAGCATCTGGCGGAACTCGCGGTAGCGCGACTTGATGTCGCGCAGGTACTCGTCGGTGTACGGGTGGTTGCGCGCCGGCACGACGTAGCCGGCGGTGCGCTGGAAGACGTAGAGGTGCTCGGCCTGCTCGGCGACGACGGGGATCACCTGCACGCCCGACGAGCCGGTGCCGACGACGCCGACGCGCTTGCCGCGCAGGTCGACCTCCTCCTCGGGCCACTCGCCGGTGTGCAGCACGAGGCCCTCGAAGTCGTCCAGGCCCGGGAAGGCCGGGCGGTTGGCCGCCGACAGGCAGCCGACCGCGGTGACGAGGAAGCGCGCGGTGACGCGGTCGCCCCTGTCGGTCTCGATCGCCCACAGGCCGGTCTCGTCGTCGAACGACGCCGCCGTGACCCTCGTCTCGAGCTGGATGCCGTCGCGCAGGCCGAAGCGGTCGACGACGTGGTTGAGGTACTCGACGAGGTACGCCTGCGACGGGTAGCGCTCGGTCCACGCCCACTCCTGCTCGAGCTCGGGCGAGAACGAGTAGGAGTACTCGACGCTCGACACGTCGCAGCGGCAGCCCGGGTAGCGGTTGTGGAACCAGGTGCCGCCGACGCCCGAGGCGGACTCGTAGACGCGCGCGCTGAAGCCGTCCCGGCGCAGCCGGTGCAGCGCGTAGATGCCGGCAAAGCCGGCGCCGACGACGACCGCGTCGAAGTCCGGCGCGACGATCCCGTCGCTCATCAGGCGGCCCTCCCCTCGTAGCAGTCCTCGAGGAACGCGCAGGCCCGGGCGGTCGCCGCGGCGCCCTCGGAGAGCATGAACGCGAACGAGTGCCAGACGTGCGGCATGCCGGGCCACACCTCGAGGTTGACGCGCACGCCGTCGGCGCCCAGCTTGGCGGCGATCCGCGTCGAGTCGTCGAGCAGCCGCTCGGCCGAGCCGACGTGGATCGTCACCGGCGGCAGGCCCGTCAGGTCGGCGAACACCGGCGACGCGAGCGGCTGCGCCGGGTCGGCGCCGTCGAGGTAGCGCCCGGCCGGGATCGCGAGGTCGTCGTAGCTGAGCGACAGGTCGGCGTCGGCCTTGGTCTCCAGCGACTCGCCGCTGAGCGTCAGGTCGGTCATCGGCGAGAGCGCCAGCGCGCCGGCCGGCATCGGCAGCCCGGCGTCGCGCGCGCCCAGCAGCGCGGAGAAGACCAGGCCGCCGCCCGCCGAGTCGCCGGCGAAGGCGACGCTCCGCGGGGCGTGACCGGCGTCGAGCAGGGCGCGGTAGGCCGCGACGGCGTCGTCGACCGCCGCCGGGAAGGCGTGCTCGGGCGCGAGGCGGTAGTCGAGCGCGAGGCCGCGCGCGCCGGCGCCCTTGGCAAACGCGCTCCACAGCGCGCGGTAGCCCGTCGTCGAGCCGATGTTGAAGCAGCCGCCGTGGAGGTAGAGCAGCACGCGCTCGGAGGACGCGGTGGCGGGCGTGCTCGACCACTGCCCCGGCACGCCGCCGACCTCGGCAGGCTCGAACGCGACGTCGTCGTCGACGGGGATGTTCGAGAGCATCGCGTCGAAGTTCTCGCGGGCGGCGCCGACCGGGCCCGCGAGGCCGATCTCGGTCTCCCGCAGCAACCCGCGCACGACCTCAAGCTCCTGGACGCTCACCTGGCTCTCCTCCTGATCTCCGATCCTGCGCGCAGCACGGTAGCCGAGCTCCTCCATGGGGGGCGAGTCGCTCGGCGCAGGACGGGTTGATCCTGCGCGCACAGTCGGCCGCGGCAATGCCGCAGCGGGTGTCGTGGAAGCCCCCGATGGCGACCCCGGACGCCGGGCGTACGGTCGCGCCATGAGCAACCTGCTGAACATCGAGCCCGGCCTCCACGAGAGCGTCGAGCGCACGTTGGGCACGGGTGACATGCGCCTCGTCTACGGGCTCGGCGTGCCGGTGTTCTCGCTCGTCGCCGTGATCGTCGCGGCGTGCGTGTGGAACACGATCTGGTTCGCCGTGCTGGCGCTGGTGGCCGTGGTGGCGTGCGCCTTCGGCATCCTCCAGGAGATCGGGCACATGCTCGACGACGAGGACGACGCCGAGGCGTAGGCGCTACGCCGCGGCCGCGGGCTCCCAGCCGATCGCCGGCGCGACGTGCCGCGCGATCGTCTCCAGCAGGCGCGCGTTGTAGTCGACGCCGAGCTGGTTGGGGACGGTCAGCAGCAGCGTGTCCGCCGCCCGCACCGCCTCGTCGCGGGCGAGCTCCTCGGCGATCCGATCGGGCTCGCCGGTGTAGCTGCGCCCGAAGCGGGCGGTCGCGTAGACGTCGATCGCGCCGACCTGGTCGGCGTCCGCACGGCCGCCGAAGTACATGCGGTCCTCGTCGGTCGTGAACGGGATCACGCTGCGGCTGACCGAGACGCGCGGCTCGCGCTCCCAGCCGGCGGCGTCCCAGGCCTCGCGGTAGATCGCGATCTGCTCGGCCTGGAGCTGGTCGAACGGGACGCCGGTGTCCTCGCCGAGCAGCGTCGAGCTCTGCATGTTCATCCCCTGCGCGGCGACCCACCTGGCCGTCTCGCGCGTGCCCGAGCCCCACCAGATGCGCTCGGGCAGCCCCGGCGACTGGGGCTGGATCGGCAGCCGCGCGCGCACGCCGGTCTGGCCGGGGTCGGACTCGGCGATGCCGTGGCCGGCGATCGCCGCGCGGAAGATCGCGGCGTGGCGGCGGGCCATGTCGGCGTCGGTCTCGCCCTCGGCGGGCACGTAGCCGAACGCGGCGGCGCCGTGCAGGGCGGGCTCGGGCGAGCCACGGCTGATGCCGAGCTGGAGGCGGCCGCCGGAGATCAGGTCGGCGGCCGCGGCGTCCTCGGCCATGTAGAGCGGGTTCTCGTAGCGCATGTCGATCACGGCGGTGCCGATCTCGATGCGGCTCGTGCGCGCGCCGATCGCCGCCAGCAGCGGGAACGGCGAGGCGAGCTGGCGCGCCCAGTGGTGCACGCGCACGTACGCGCCGTCGAGCCCGAGCTCCTCGGCGGCCTGCGCCAGCTCGATCGTCTGCAGCAGCGCGTCCCGGCCGGTCAGCGTCCGCGAGCCGGGCGCGGCCTGCCAGTGGCCGAAGGACAGGAAGCCGATCCGCTTCTTCACCCGGGCAACGGTAGAGGGCGGATAGCCTGGCTCGATGGCGAAGGCGATCCGAGGAGACGGGTGAATGGCCACCGAAGCGCTCGTGTTCGACGCGATCCGCACCCCGCGCGGCAGGGGCAAGAGCAACGGCGCGCTGCACGCGACGAAGCCGATCGACCTCGTCGTCGGCCTGATGCACGAGCTGCTCGCGCGCAACGAGCGCCTCGACCCCGGCCGCGTCGACGACGTCGTGCTCGGCTGCGTCACGCCGATCGGCGACCAGGGCGCCGACATTGCCAAGACCGCGGCGATCAAGGCCGGCCTGCCCGACACGGTCGCCGGGGCGCAGGTCAACCGCTTCTGCGCCTCGGGCCTGGAGGCGGTCAACATCGCGGCGCAGAAGGTCGCCTCCGGCTGGGAGGACCTCGTGCTCGCGGGCGGCGTGGAGTCGATGTCGCGCGTGCCGATGGGCTCCGACGGCGGCGCGATGGCGATGGACCCCGAGACCGCCTACGACACCTCGTTCGTCCCCCAGGGCATCGGCGCCGACCTGATCGCCACGGTCGAGGGCTTCACGCGCGAGGACGTCGACGCCTACGCCGCGCGCTCGCAGGAGCGCGCGGCGGCGGCGCAGGCGGAGGGGCGCTTCGACGGCTCGCTCGTGCCGGTGACGGACATCAACGGCCACGTCGTGCTCGACAGCGACGAGCACGTGCGCCCGGGCACGACGCGCGAGTCGCTGGCCTCGCTGCCGCCCGCGTTCTCGGCGATCGGCGACTTCGGGGGCTTCGACGCGGTCGCGCTGCAGAAGTACCACTGGATCGAGCGGATCGAGCACGTCCACACGGCCGGCAACTCGTCCGGCATCGTCGACGGCGCGGCGCTCGTGGCGATCGGCAACGAGCGCCTCGGCGAGCAGATGGGGCTGCGCCCGCGGGCGCGGATCCTCGCCACGGCGCTGTCGGGCGCCGACCCGACGATCATGCTCACCGGTCCCGCGCCGGCGTCGCGCAAGGCGCTGGCCAAGGCGGGCCTGACGGTCGACGACCTCGACCTCGTCGAGGTCAACGAGGCGTTCGCCGCCGTCGTGCTGCGCTTCGTGCGCGAGATGGGCCTCGACATGGAGAGGGTCAACGTCAACGGCGGCGCGATCGCGATGGGCCACCCGCTCGGCGCGACCGGCGCGATGCTGCTCGGCACGCTGGTCGACGAGCTGCACCGCACCGGCGGGCGCTACGGCCTGGCGACGCTGTGCGTCGCCGGCGGCATGGGGATCGCGACCGTCGTCGAGGCGCTCTGACGATGGCCGACGCGCCCGCCGGCGAGCAGATCCGCTGGGAGCGCGACGCGGACGGCGTCGTCGTCCTGACGATGGACGCCGCCGGGCGCTCGGCGAACACGATGGACGCGGCGTTCTCGGCGGCGCTGCGCG
The DNA here is from genome assembly GCA_035547175.1 of Solirubrobacteraceae bacterium. Classification (GTDB taxonomy): domain Bacteria; phylum Actinomycetota; class Thermoleophilia; order Solirubrobacterales; family Solirubrobacteraceae; genus BP-464. Next base: position 5,636 of record DASZVK010000020.1, on the reverse strand, counting down.
CGACGGTCGAGCGCCTCGAGGCCGAGCGCGAGTCGATCGCCGGGGTCGTGCTGACGTCGGCCAAGGGCACGTTCTTCGCGGGAGCCGACCTCAACGAGCTGATCCGCGTCCGCCCCGAGCAGGCCGACGAGCTGGCCGAGCTGCTGACCGCCGGCAAGGCCGTGCTGCGGCGGCTGGAGACGCTCGGCCGCCCGGTGGTCGCCGCGATCAACGGCGCCGCGCTCGGCGGCGGGCTGGAGCTCGCGCTGGCCTGCCATCGCCGGATCGTCGTCGACGACCCCGGGGCGGTCGTCGGCTTCCCCGAGGTCCAGCTCGGCCTGCTGCCCGGCGCCGGCGGGATCGCGCGCACGGTCCGCATGCTCGGCATCCTCGACGCGCTGATCAAGGCGTCGCTGCTCGAGGGCAGGCGGCTGCGGCCGGCGCAGGCGCTCGACGCCGGGCTCGTCGACGAGGTCGTCCCGAGCGTCGACGACCTGCTCCCGGCGGCGAAGGCGTGGATCGCCGAGCGGGCCGAGGGCGACCCGGTCGTCCAGCCGTGGGACGCCGAGGGCCACGAGATCCCCGGCGGCACGCCGAGCACGCCCGCGTTCGCGGCCAGCCTGCCCGCCTTCCCGGCCAACCTGCGCAAGCGGCTCAAAGGCGCCAGCTACCCGGCGCCGCACCACATCATGGCCGCCGCCGTCGAGGGCGCGCAGGTCGACTTCGACACGGCGCTGCAGATCGAGACGCGCTACTTCGTCGACCTCGCCACCGGCCAGGTGGCCAAGAACATGATCCAGGCGTTCTTCTTCGACCTGCGCCGGGTCAACGGCGGCCGCGGGCGCGGGCGGGCGGGCGAGGGTGCCGAGCCGTTCGCGCCGTCGAAGGTCGCCGTCCTCGGCGCCGGGATGATGGGCGCGGCGATCGCCTACGTGTGCGCGAAGGCGGGCCTCGAGGTCGTGCTCGCGGACGTCACGCTGGAGGCCGCGCAGCGCGGCAAGGGCCACTCGGAGCGGCTCGTCGCCAAGGCGGTGCAGCGCGGGCGGTCGACGCAGGAGGACGCCGACGCGCTGCTCGCGCGGATCGTGCCCGCCGACGGGTCGGGCGGGTTCGCGTCCGCGGCCGGCGCCGACCTGCTGATCGAGGCGGTCTTCGAGGACCCGGCGCTCAAGAGGCGGGTCTACGCGGAGGTCGAGCCGCGCCTGGCGCCGGACGCGCTGCTGGGCTCGAACACGTCGACGCTGCCGATCACCCAGCTCGCACAGGGCGTGACGCGGCCGGCCGACTTCGTCGGCATGCACTTCTTCAGCCCGGTCGAGCGGATGCCGCTGCTGGAGATCGTCCGCGGCGAGCGGACCAGCGACGAGACGATCGCCCGCGCGCTCGACGTGGCGCGGCTGATCGGCAAGACGCCGATCGTCGTCAACGACTCGCGCGGCTTCTACACCTCGCGCGTGATCGGCACGTTCGCCAACGAGGCGATCGGGATGCTGGTCGAGGGCGTGCCCGCGCCGTCGATCGAGCAGGCCTCCTCGCAGGCCGGCTACCCCGTGCCCGTGCTGCAGCTCTGCGACGAGCTCAACATGAGGCTGATGCGCCGCATCCGCGACGCCTACCGCGACGCCGCGCTCGCCGAGGGCGGCGAGTGGGTCGCGCATCCGGCCGAGCAGGTGATCGAGCGGATGCTCGACGAGTACGGGCGGGCGGGGCGCCTCGACGGCGCCGGCTTCTACGAGTACGACGACGGGGGCGGGCGCGTCGGCCTGTGGCCGGGGCTGCGCGAGGCGTTCGGCGGCGACAACCTGGAGGTCCCGTTCGAGGACCTCAAGGAGCGGCTGCTGTTCGTCGAGTCGATCGAGACCGTCAGGTGCCTGGACGAGGGCGTGATCGAGTCGATCGCCGAGGCCAACGTCGGCTCGATCATGGGCATCGGCTTCCCCGCCTGGACGGGCGGCGCGCTGCAGTTCGTCAACGGCTACGAGCACCCGGTCCACGGCCGCGGCCCGGTGGCGTTCGTCGCCCGCGCCCGCGAGCTCGCCGAGCGCTACGGCGAGCGCTTCGCGCCGCCCGCCTCGCTGGTCGCCAAGGCCGCACGCGACGAGGCCTACGGCGACGACGCGATCGCCGCGGCGGCGTAGCGACCGTAATTGCGAAATGCAACGACGTTGCTTGCATTATGCAACCGATCCGATAGGCTGGCGGCGTGCCCTACCGGCCGTTCGCCGGCCAGAACTGCTCGATCGCCCGCGCGCTGGAGCTCGTCGGCGAGCGCTGGTCGCTGCTGGTCATGCGCGAGGTGATGCTGGGCCGGCGGCGCTTCGGCGAGATCCGCGAGCAGCTCGGCGTCGCGCCGAACATCCTCAGCGACCGCCTCGGCACGCTCGTCGAGCACGGCCTGCTGCGCCACGACGGCCACGGCGAGTACCGCCTGACCGCCAAGGGCGCCGACCTGCACCCGGTGCTGATCGCGCTGATGCGGTGGGGCGATCGCCACGCTGCGCCCGACGGGCCGCCGCGCGTCGCCGTCCACGTCGCCTGCGGCCACGATGCCGAGCCCGAGTACCGCTGCGGGCACTGCGGCGACGTGCTCGAGCCCGGCGCGCTCAAGGTCCGCCCCGGCCCCGGCGCGAGCGGGCGCCAGCGCGCCGAGCCGCTGCTGCCGAGCTGATTTCCCACGGGCCGGCTCGCCGCCTGTACGGTCGCGCCATGGCGACCGTCGTGCTCGTCCACGGGCTCTGGCTCACGCCGCTGTCCTGGGAGCACTGGAAGGCGCGCTTCGAGGCGGCCGGCCACGTCGTCCACGCGCCCGCCTGGCCCGGGATGGAGGGGCCGATCGAGCAGGTCCGCGCGGACGCCGCGCCCTACGCGCGCCTCGGCGTGACCGAGGTCGCCGACCACTACGACGCGTTCGTGCGCGGGCTCGACGCCCCGCCGATCGTCATCGGCCACTCGTTCGGCGGCCTGATCGCGCAGATCCTGCTCGACCGCGGGCTCGGCGCCGCCGGCGTGGCCATCCACCCCGCTCCGCCTCGGGGCGTCCTCAGCCTCCCGCCCTCGGCGCTGCGCGTCGCGTCCGTGGCCCTGCGCAACCCGGCCAACCTGCGGCGCGCGGTGCCGCTCACGGCCAAGCAGTTCCACTACGGCTTCGGCAACACGCTCAGCGTCGAGGACTCCGAGCGCGCGTGGCAGCGCTACGCGGTCCCGGGACCGGGCCGCCCGCTGTTCCAGGCCGCGACGGCCAACCTCAACCCGCGCGCGGCGACGCGCGTCGACTACCGCAACGGCGGGCGGGCGCCGCTGCTGCTGATCGCCGGCGGCGCCGACCACACGGTGCCCGCGGCGATGACGCGCGAGAACTTCCGCCGCCAGCGCCGCTCCGGCGCGGTCACCGAGCTCGAGGAGCACCCCGAGCGCTCGCACTTCACCTGCGGCGAGCCGGGCTGGGAGACGGTCGCCGACCACGCGCTCGCGTGGGCCGTGGCCCACGCGCGCTAGCGGGTCAGGCGGCGATCGACGAGCGGACGTGGATCCGCTCGAGGTCGAAGCGCCCGCGGGGCAGCTCGCGCAGCAGCTCGGCGAGCTCGCCGGCGCCCAGGCCGGCCGAGAAGAGATAGCCCTGGGCGCGGTCGCAGCCGAGCTCGCGCAGGCGGGCGAGCTGGTCGGGCGTCTCGACGCCCTCGGCGACGGTCGTCAGGTCCATCGCGCCGGCCATCTCGACGAGGCCGCGCACGACCGCCATGTCGACCGCGCTCGTCGCGAGGTCGGCCACGAACGTGCGGTCGAGCTTGATCTCGGCCAGCGAGAAGCGCTTGAGGTGCTCGAGCGCCGAGTAGCCGGTGCAGAAGTCGTCGAGCGCCACCGACACGCCGCAGGCGACCAGCGCCTCGACGTTCTCGGCCGCGCGCGCCGGGTCGCCGATCAGCGCCGTCTCGGTGATCTCGCAGACCAGCCGCGACGGCTCGACCGCGTGGCGCTCGAGCGCCGCCGAGACCTGCTCGGGCAGCCAGCGCTCGACGAGCTGGCGGGCGGAGAGGTTCACGCCGCAGCGCATGCCCGCCAGCAGCGGGTCGCCCTCGGCGTCCCAGACGGCGAGCTGGTCGAGCACGGCGTCGAGGATCCACTCGCCCATCGGGACGATCAGGCCCGACTCCTCGGCCACCGGGATGAAGTCGGCGGGCGTCACCAGCCCGCGCTCGGGATGCCGCCAGCGCAGCAGCGCCTCGAGCCCGCTGACCGAGCCGTCGATGAGGTCGACCTGCGGCTGGTAGACGATCGCCAGCTCGTCGCCGTCGATCGCGCGGCGCAGCTCGCCGGCCGTGCGCACGCGCTCGACGAGGCGCGTGCGCGAGCTCTGGTCGAACAGCTCGACGCGGCCGCGCACCTGCTTGGCGCGGTACATCGCGATGTCCGCGTCGCGGATCAGCGCCGCCGGGTCGCCGCAATGCTCGGGGCCCGCCAGCGCCACGCCGATGCTGGCCGACAGGTGGTGCTCGCTGCGGTGCCCGCCGGCCTCGCCGAGCACGAACGGCTCGGCGAACACGCCCAGCAGCCGCTCGGCGAGCGCCATCGCCGAGTCGCCGTCCTCCAGGCCCTCGCAGAGCACGACGAACTCGTCGCCGCCGAAGCGCGCGAGCGTGTCGCCCGAGCGCAGCGCCTCGTGCAGCCGCGGCGTCAGCGCGCGCAGCAGCTCGTCGCCGGCGTCGTGGCCGAAGGCGTCGTTGACCGTCTTGAAGTGGTCGACGTCGAGGAACATGATCGCCAGCGCCTCGTCGGTGCGCTGCGCGCGCTCGAGCGCATGGCCGAGGCGGTCGAGCAGCAGCACGCGGTTGGGCAGCCCGGTGAGCGCGTCGTGCAGCGACTGGTGGCGCAGCGCGCCCTCGGCGGCCTCGCGGCCGAGCGCGCCGGCGAGGACGTTGGCCAGCGCCTGCAGGAAGCTGAGGTCGTCGGCCTCGAAGAAGCGCGGCCTGTCGGAGTGCGCGAGCAGCAGGCCGAAGTACGTCCCGCCCGGGGCCGGGATCGGGACCGTGATGCCGCTGCGCGCGCCGTCCTCGCGCGCGAACACGGGCTCGAAGCGGGTCTCGGTCTCGGAGTCGTCCATGATCACCGGCGCGCCGAGCGCCAGGCTGAGCCCGCTCTGGCTCGTCGCCGGGTCCGACGCCGTCTTCCTGTCGGCGGCGTAGCCGCGCGCGGCGCGCATGACCAGCGCGCCGCCGGGCATCAGCTCGCTGACGCCGGCCAGCGGGACGCGCAGCGTGTCCTGGATCGCCACGACGCACTCGTCGAACAGCTCCGGCAGCGGCGCGCCGTCGAGCGCGCGCTGGCCGATCGCCGCGACGGCCGCCTGCTGGCGGGCGCGGCGGCGCGAGCGCTGCGCCTCGTCGCGCTGCTCGGTGACGTCGACGGCCTGGAGGTGGAAGTGGTGGACGTCGCCGTCCTCGCCGCGCACGACCGACTTGGAGACGAGCGCGTGGACGACGTGGCCGTCGGCGTGCAGGTAGCGCTTCTCGTACTGGGTGTGGTCGAAGGCGCCCTCGCGCAGGCCGCGCGTGACCGACGCCTCGCGCGCGAGGTCGTCGGCATGGGTGACGTCGGAGAAGGTGTGGCTGCGCAGCCACTCGCGCGGGCGGCCGAGCATGCGGCACAGCGCGTCGTTGACC
>DASZVK010000019.1:0-1518 GCA_035547175.1 Solirubrobacteraceae bacterium | reverse complement strand
TGGCGCGCGCGCTGCCCTCGCGGGGCGGCGAGCAGCCCGACCTCGAGGCCGTCGGGCGCGCGATTGGGCGCGAGCTCGCGCCGCGCGACGACGGCGCCGGCGAGCCCGACGACGTCCTCATGCCGGCGCTGAGCGCGCTCGGCTTCCGCCCGACGGCCGACCCGGGCCCGGACGGCGCGCCCGGCTACTGCCTGGGCAACTGCCCGTACCGCGACGCCGCGCGCCAGAACGCGGACGTCGTCTGCACGCTGCACCGGGGCATGACCGAGGGGCTGCTCGAGGTCCTTGCTCCCTCGCTGCGACTGGCCGCGTTCGTGCCGCGCGACCCCGACGCCGGGGCCTGCCGGATCGAGCTGGCGCTCGCCGAGGGCGCGTCCGCATGAGCGTCGAGCCGCTCGTCGCGCCCGCGGGCCGGCGGCGCTGCCGGCCGCGCGCGCTCGACCCGCAGGGCCCGCGGCCGAGCGACATGCTGGCGCTGTTCTTCACCGCCGCCCTGGTCATGCTGGCCGCGGCCGCGGTGGCGCTGATCGCCCACGCCGCCACCGACGACGAGCGCCTGCGCTGGCTGGCGCTGCACCTGGCGCTGCTGGGCGGCGTCTCGCAGCTCGTGCTCGGCGCCGGGCAGTTCTTCGTCTGCGCCTTCCTGGCCACGACCCCTCCGTCGCGGCGCTTCGCCGGGGCGCAGCTCGCGGTGTGGAACGTGGCGACGGTGGCGATCGCGGTCGGCGTGCCGACGTCGGCCACGCCGCTGGTCGACGCCGGCGGCGTCCTCGCCGTCGCCGGGCTCGTCCTGTTCCTCGCCTCGCTGCGCGCCATGCAGGCTCGCTCGCTGCAGCGCGCGAAGTGGGCCGTGCACTGGTACGAGGGGTCGGCCACGTGCCTGGTGGCGGGCGTCCTCGTCGGCGTGCTGCTCGCCCGCGGCGTGGCGTGGACGCACGGCTCGCTGCTCGGCGCGCACCTGGCCCTCAACGTCGCCGGCTGGATGGGCACGGCGATCGTCGGGACGCTGTACACCTTCTTCCCCTCGCTGACCGCCACGCGGCCGCGCTTCCCCCGGCTGCAGGGCCCGACCTTCGCGCTGTGGCTGCTCGGCGTGCTCGAGCTGGCGCTGGCCGCGGCATTCGCCATCGACGCGCTCGCCGTCGTCGCCTGGGCGCAGCTGAGCGCCGGCGGCGCGCTGCTGGCGGCCAACCTGCTGGCCTCGCTGCGGACGCGGGCGATCGCGCTCTCGCTGCCCGCCCGGCTCGTCGCGCTCGCGCAGGCGTTCCTGCCCGCCGGGCTCGTGCTCGGGCTGGTGGAGACCGCTCGCGACGGCGCCGCCGGCCCGCTCGCGCCGTCCGTCCGTCCGGCGCTCGCGATCCTGCTGCTGGGCGGCTGGGTCGCGCTGACCGTCGCCGGCTCGCTGCTGCACCTGCTGACCGTGCTCGCGCGCGTGCGCCACTTCACGCTCGCGATGCCCGAGCCGCACGCCGCGCGCGACGTCGCGATCGCCGCCCTCGCCGGCGCGGCCGTCGTCGT
>DASZVK010000018.1:0-15398 GCA_035547175.1 Solirubrobacteraceae bacterium | reverse complement strand
CGGGCATGCCCGCTCGACGAGCGCGACGTCGCCCAGCTCGCGCCGCGTCTCGCGCAGCGGCGGACGGCGCTGCGCCGGCGGCGGCGTGTCGAGTGCGTCGAGTACGGCCTGTCGTGACACGCTGCGATCTCCTCGTCCTGCGGCGTCGGCCCACGAAGGGGCCCGATCCCGCTACCGTGAGCATAGAAGTCTGCCTTATATCGCTGCTGGCCGTACAGACCGGAGGAGATACGCCCACATGAGCCAAGCATCGCCGGCGTCCGAGCAGGGCCTGACGACGACCGTCAGGGGCCTGCTCGACCACGTCGGGACGCACCTCGGCACGACCGACTGGCGCACCCTGTCGCAGGAGCAGGTCGACGCGTTCGCCGACCTCACCGACGACCACAACTTCATCCACGTCGACCCCGAGCGCGCGGCGCAGACGCCGTTCGGCGGCACGATCGTGCACGGCTACCTGACGCTGGCGATGCTCTCCCCGGCGTCCTTCGAGCTGCTGCGGGTGCAGGATGCGAAGATGGGCGTCAACTACGGGATCGACCGGCTGCGCTTCCCGGCGCCGCTGCCCGTCGGCGCGCGCTTCCGCACGAGCATGGAGCTGACGTCCGCCCGTGAGGTCAAGGGCGATGGCGTCGAGGCCCACGTGACCGCCACCGTCGAGGTCGAGGGCTCCGAGAGGCCTGCCGTCGTCGCCGACTGCCTCTTCAGGTACTACGCATGAGCGGCGCGATCGACCTCTCCGGCCGCGTCGCGGTCGTCACCGGCAGCGGCCGCGGCCTGGGCCGCGCGTACGCGGTCGCGCTGGCCGCGGCGGGCGCCGCGATCGTCGTCAACGACGTCGACGGCGAGGCCGCCGCCGAGACCGCCGCGGCGATCGCCGACGCCGGCGGGAAGGCGACGACGGTCGTGGCCGCGGTCGGCTCGAGCGAGACGGCCGATGCGCTCGTCGCCGCCGCGGTCGACTCGTTCGGCCGCCTCGACGTGATGTGCACCAACGCCGGCGTGCTGCGCGACCGCGTGCTGTGGAAGATGAGCGACGAGGACTTCGACCTCGTCGTCGAGACGCACCTGCGCGGCACGTTCACGTGTGCGCGCGCGGCCGCGATCCACATGCGCGAGGCGGGCGAGGGCGGCCGCCTGATCCTGGTCGGCTCGCCGGCCGGCCAGCGCGGCAACTTCGGCCAGACGAACTACTCGGCGGCCAAGGCCGGGATCGTCTGCTTCGCCCGCACGTGGGCGATGGAGCTGGCCCGCGCGGAGATCACGGTCAACGCGATCGTCCCGACCGCGTGGACGGCGATGACCGCGAGCATCCCCGCCTACGCGCCGCTGGTCGAGCGCGTCGAGGCCGGCCAGGCGCTCCCGCGCCAGGTCCGCCAGGCCCACGCCGTCGGCATGCCCGAGGACTGCGCGCCGCTGGTCGTCTTCCTGGCCTCCGCCGCGTCCTCGGGGATCACCGGCCAGGCGATCGGCCTGGGCGGCGACAAGCTGACCATGTGGACGCACCCGGCCGAGGCCGCCAGCGCGTTCATGGACGGCGGCTGGTCGGCCGACCAGATCGCCGAGAGCTGGACGACGACGATCGGGCCGTCGAGCCAGTCCTATGGCGTGCAGCTGCCAGAGCTGGATCTCGGATAGGAGCGGGCCGGAGGCGAGCGGTCAACGGGACAGGATGTCCCGCTCGTTCTCAGAAGTGCCCCATGGATGGGGCACGGGCTAGAAGTCCAGTCGGCCGGCGCCGAGCGAGTGCACGGCGCTGACGAGCGACGGCAGCAGCTCGTCGCGCGCGCGGCCCGAGAGGCCCGACAGCATCTCGGCCTCCATCGCCGCGACCGCCGCGTCGCACTTGACGAGCACGTGCCGGCCCTTCGCCGTGATCGCCGTGCGCAGCGTGCGCTGGTTGCCCGGGTCGGGCCGGCGCTCGATCAGCCCGGCCTCCTGCAGCGCACGGATGATCTGGCCCATCGACTGCGGCGTGACGTAGGAGCGCCGCGCGAGCTGCGCGTTGGACAGCCCCGGCCGGTCGCGCAGAATCGACAGCACCGTGTACTGCGCGACCGTCAGGCCGTGCGGAGCGACGGCCGCGCCGATCCGCACCCGCAGCGCGCGGTCGAGCCGCGCGACGACGTAGCTCAGGCGCAGATGGGGCCGATCGCTCACCGCGGGCAGGCTAGCCGGGCCGCTACCCTTCTCGCTCGCCCTGATGGGCCTCGGAGAGGTGCCGGAGTGGTTGAACGGGGCGGTCTCGAAAACCGTTGTGGGCTTTTCGGTCCACCGAGGGTTCGAATCCCTCCCTCTCCGCTGGGGACGGCGAACAGATGACTGGAAACGGATGACCGACCGGGCTCCGATTGCTCCCGTCCCACGCGTGGCCGGCGATCATGCCGGCGTCGCAGTGCACGAGCACCTTCGCCGGCTCATCCTGCAGGGTGTGCTGCGGCCGGGCCGCACGCTCAACCAGGTCGAGCTCGCGCGGATGCTCGGCGTCAGTCCGACGCCGATTCGCGAGGCCCTGCGCATGCTGCAGGAGGAAGGGCTCGTCGAGGCCGAGCCGCAGAAGCGGGCGCGGGTCGCGGCGTTCTACCCGAGCCAGCTCGAGAGCGTCTACGTCCAGCGGATCTTCCTCGAGTCGTTCGGGGCGAGGCTGACCGCCGCCGCCAGCACGGAGGCCAAGGTCGAGGAACTGGACGAGCACCTGCGCAGTGGGGCGCGGGTCGCACGGCGGGGGATGGAGGAGTGGCAGGCGTTTAACCGCCGCTTCCACCTCGCGGTGGTGGAGAGGCTCGGGCCCGACCTGCTCGCGGTCGCCCGGCGCCTGATCGACCGCAGCGACCACTACCTGCTCTCGCGCATGTACCGGGCCGGCGGGCCGGCGGCATGGTCGACAGCGGACATGGACTGGGCCACGGTCGACGTCGAGCACGAGGCGATCGTCGAGGCGTTCCGCACCGCGGACGGCTCGGCCGTCGCGGCGATCGTGGCGCGGCATCTCGGGCGTACCGCCTGCGCGGTGATCGGGGAGCTCGCCCCGGATTACGCGCCGGACATCCTCGAGCAGGCGATCGCCACCGTGGTCGGCGGTGACGGCCGGCCTCCCGACTCGACCGGACGCGTCCCTGTGCAAGCGCCCTCCGGGCTTCGCTTGCAGAATCTATAGATTTGTGGGATAACGGTTTCTGCCGCCCGGGAAGCGGAACCGCGGCAGCAACTTCGATACGAGGCTCGCCGTGGATGCGTATGCACGGCGAGCGCGTCACTTTCTGGAGGAGGGAGTGCCTGTGACTGACATGCGTCCCGCAGTGTGCTGGAGCCGAGCGCGCCTGTGCTTCGGCATCGCCACCGCCGTGTCGCTTCTGGCCCTCGTCGCTGCGTCGGACGCGGCAGCGGCAGCCAAGAAGACAGCGGCGCCGAAGAGCCTCAAGGTTGCGTTCGTGAACCAGCTCACGACGCTCGACCCCGACAAGGCCGGCCAGGACAGCGACCAGAACGCTCTGCACCTGATTGGCGGCGACCTCGTGGAGGAGGAGGCTAACGGCAAGCTCGTCAACGTCCTCGCGCAGAGGCTCACCGAGTCGAAGAACAAGCTGAAGTGGACGGTGACGCTCAGGCCCGGCCTGAAGTTCTCGGACGGGACGCCGATCACCGCGAACGACGTCGTGGCGACGTTCGAGCGCACGATCAACGACAAGTCGAAGCTCGGCGGCGTCCTCTACAACTTCCTGACGTCGGTCACGGCGTCCGGCTCGCGCACCGTCGTCTTCAACTTCTCCAGTCCGTTCCCGGACTTCCGGGCGTCGCTGGTCGCGCTGCCGATCTTCCCGGCGTCGGGGCTCGCCAAGGGGGCGAGCTTCTTCAGCAACCCGATCTCGGCGGGCCCGTACAAGCTCGCCTCCTGGGGTGGGTCGCAGACCTCGACGTACACGGCCAACCCCAACTACGTCGGCCCCAAGCCGGCCATCAAGAACATCACGTTCGTGACGATCGCCGATCCGTCGGCGTCGATCGCGGCACTGAAGAGCCACCAGGTCGACCTCGTCTTCAGCATCCCGCCCAGCCTGGTCCCGGCCGTGAAGGGCGGCGGGATCTCGGCCGCGACCGTTCCCACCTGGGGCTACCTGTACCTGGTCCCGCGCGTCAAGTCGGCGCCGTTCAACGACATCGGCGTGCGCACCGCGATCTGGTACGCCCTTGACCGCGCGCGGATCGTCAAGACCGTCTGGCCGCAGGGCGGCAGCTACCCGCTCGCGGGCTTCTGGCCGAAGGGCCTGCCCGGCTACGACGCGTCGCTCCCGACCAAGCAGGATCTCGCGAAGGCGAAGCGGGCCCTCGTCGGGACGCCCTGCGCGAACGGCTGCACGATCACGCTCGAGTACCCGGGCACCTACATCCCCTACGGCGAGCAGATCGCGCTCCTGGTCAGGCAGGACCTCGCCAAGGTCGGGATCAAGGTGAACCTGTCGAACGTCGACTTCGGCACATGGGCCTCGCACAACCTCGCCGGGACCTGCGGCTGCCTGACGATGACCTACGGCTGGACGCGGCTGCCGTTCTCGAACGCGTTGACGACGTTCCTGCAGAAGCCGTTCTGGGGCTTCAGCTACTACGACGACCCGAACATGGACGGCCTGATCAACAGGCTGATCCAGACCGAGCCGGACACCGCCGCCCGCACCAAGTCGCTGAAGCTCGTGCAGTCGCGCTTCATCGTCGAGAAGACGCAGATCTCGATCGCGGGTTATACGCAGACGTACGCGACGCGGCTCAAGCCGTGCCTGGCGTTCCAGGACACGAGCACGTTCCTCGAAGTGGTGCGCCAGGGGAGCAGCTGCCTGTCGTCGTGAACGCTGCCTCGCGAGGCACAGGGCATGTCCGCTGAGCTCAGTCAGAGGGCTCTGTCCGGCGGCTCGCGCGTGGGTCTCGCGCCGCATCTCAAGCAGATCGGCGCGAGGCTCGCGCAGGCCGCGGCGACGGTCCTCTTCGTCTTCGTCATCGTCTTCGTGCTCGTCCGGGTCGTCCCGGGCACGCCGATCACCGGGCTCGTAGGCGCGACGTCGACCGAGCAGGCGATCGCGGCCATGAACCACGAGCTGCACCTCGACGACCCCTGGTGGTCGCAGTTCTTCCACTACGCCTGGGGGCTGCTCCACGGCGACCTGGGGCACTCGATCATCTACCGGGGCCGGCCGGTGACGCAGATGATCGGATCGCAGCTCTGGCCCTCGGTCGCCCTGATCCTGACCACGCTGATCGGCTCGGCGATCGTCGGCACCGCGCTCGGTCTGTGGGCGGCGCTGACGCCGCGGCGGTGGATCGACGCCTTGATCCGCGGCTCGTTCACGGTGATGCTCGCCACGCCGACGTTCTTCGCCGGCCTGATCCTGATCCTCGTCTTCGCGCTCAAGCTGCACCTCCTGCCGGTCGGCGGGTGGGGCGGCGGGATCGGGAACGAGGCCAAGGACCTCGTCCTTCCGAGCGTCTCGCTCGGGCTGTTCCTGGTGCCGTTCATCGCCAGGACGATCCGGCAGGCCGGACTCGACGTCAAGCGCTCCGACTTCGTCGAGGCCGCGATCGGGCGCGGGCTCTCGCCCTGGCAGGTGGCGACGCGCCACGTGCTGCCGAACTCGCTGCTGCCGCTCGTCACGCTGATCGCGCTCAACCTCGGAACGCTGATCACGGGAGCCGTCATCGTCGAGGCGGTGTTCGACTTCCCCGGCGTCGGCCACGTGCTCGTCCAGGCGGTGCAGCAGCGTGATTACCCGGTGATCCAGGGGGTCTCGTTGTTCGCCGCCGTGTGCGTCGTCGTGGCGAACCTGATCGCCGACGTCCTCTATGCGGTCATCGACCCGAGGACGCGCCGATGAGTGCTCTCGAGCGGCCGCTCGCCCGCCTTCGCCCGTGGCCGGCGAGCCGCTGGGTCGGCATCGCGCTGCTCGGGTCGGTCGCCCTTGCGTCGATCGTGATACCGGTGGTCTCGCACTACTCGACGGACGCGATCGACGTCCCGCTGCAGGCGCCGTCGGGCGCGCATCCGTTCGGCACCGACAACGTCGGACGCGACGTGTTCGTGCGGACGTTCGCGGCCGGGCGGATCGACCTCCTGCTCGCGATCGTCGTCGTCGCCAGCAGCGCGCTCGTCGGCACACTCATCGGGACCGTCGCAGGCGCGTCGCGGCGCCGCGCGGTCGACGCGCTGATCATGCGCGTCGTCGACGCGATCATCGCGTTCCCGTTCATCGTGCTCGTGCTCGGGCTGGTGGTCGTGATCGGTCCGACCGTGCGGTGGGGCTTCATACCGGCCGGCCTGCCGTCGACCGGCCTCGCGCTCGTCTTCATCAGCTGGGCCTTCTACGCGCGCATCGCGCGGGCGGAGGCCCTCTCGCTGCGGGAGCGGGACTACGTCGTCGCTGCACGCACGCTGGGCTACACGCAGGCACGGATCGTGACGCGGCACCTGATGCCCTCGACTATCCGCATCTGCACCGCGTTCGCCGTCGGGCACGTGATCGTCGTCGTGGCGATAGTCGCGTCGCTTGCCTTCCTGGGCTCGGGCGTCCAGCCGCCCACGCCGGAGTGGGGCAGCCTGATGCACGATGGCTCGAGCCTGCTGCAGATCGCGTGGTGGATCACGGTCCTGCCCGGCGTCGTGCTCGTGATCACGGGGCTGGGACTGAGCCTGATCGCGGACTCGATCCTCCGAGAGCGGAGCAACTGAGATGGGAGCCTCGCTGCTCGAGGTGCGCGACCTCGCGATCGAGATCGCGGACTGGGAGCCGGTCAAGGACGTGTCGTTCGAGGTTGCGGGCGGCGAGTGCGTGGCGATCGTGGGCGAGACGGGATCGGGCAAGACGCTCACCTGCCGCGCGATCACCGGCATGCTGCGCCGTCGGGGCGGCAGCGTCGTTCGTGGCAGCGCGCGCTTCGACGGCATCGACCTCCTCACGCTCACGGAGCGGCAATGGCTCGAGGTTCGCGGCCGGCGGATCTCCCTCGTGCCCCAGTCGTCAATGGCGGGGCTCGACCCGATCATGCGGGTCGGCCGGCAGCTCGAGGAGACGATCCGGTTCATCGCCCCGGCGGACGACCCGAGGAAGCGGGCACGGGAGCTGCTCGACCACGTGCACATGGCGCGCGCCGACGAGGTCCTGCGGCTCTATCCGCACGAGCTGTCGGGTGGGATGCGCCAGCGGATCATGATCGCCTTCGCCCTCGTGGGACGGCCGGAGCTGATCGTCGCCGACGAGCCGACGACCGCGCTCGACGTCACGCTGCAGCGCAACATCCTCAGGCTCCTCAAGGAGCTTCAAGCGGAGACCGCGTTGAGCGTGATCCTCGTCACGCACGACCTCGGGGTCGTCGAGGAGGTCGCCGACTCGGTCACGATCATGTACGCAGGACGCGTAGTCGAGGCGGGGCCGGCGGCGAAGGTCCTCGGCGCGCCCGCTCACCCGTACACCTGCGCCCTACTCGCCGCGCGCCCGCTCACCGTCGGGCCCGGTGAGGAGCTGCTCGCCATCCCGGGCCTGCCGCCAGGACCGGCGGACCGGGCGTCCGGCTGTCCGTTCGCGCCGCGCTGCGCGAGAGCGCAGGCGCGCTGCGACGAGGCGGTCCCGCAGCTCGAGACGGTCGACGACCTCCCCGGGCATCTGGCCGCGTGCTGGCTTGCGAGGAGCGGCGATGACGCTGCTTGAGGCCCTCGGCGTCGAGGTCACCTATCCGGGGCAGGCCGTCCCTGCCCTCCACCCCCTCGACCTGGTCGTCGAGGAAGGCGCGGCGATCGGGATCGTCGGCGAGAGCGGCAGCGGCAAGACGACGCTCGGGCGCGCGCTCATCGGAGCGCTCAGCCCGTCCGGGGGCGAGGTGCGGGTCCAGGGCCGGTCGTGGTCGGAGATACGGCGCACCGACCCGCAGCGGCGGAGCGTCCAGATGATCTTCCAGGATCCCTACAGCTCGCTGAACCCGCACATGACCGCCCGCCAGACCGTCGCCGAGGCGATACGGCACTGGTACGGGGTGACGCGCGGGGAGTCGCGGCGGCGCGCCGAGCAGTTGCTCGCCGACGTCGGCCTGCCGGGCGCGGCCATTGATCGCCGACCCGACCGGCTGAGCGGCGGGCAGTGCCAGCGGGTGGGGATCGCCCGGGCGCTCGCCTGCGAGCCGCGGGTGCTCGTCGCCGATGAGCCGACGTCCTCGCTCGACGTCTCCGTCCAGGCACAGATCCTCAACCTGCTGCGGTCTCTTCGCCGGACGCGTGCGCTCGCGCTCGTCGTGATCTCCCACGACCTCGGCGTCATCCGCTACCTGACCGACCGCGCCGTCGTCATGCGCTCAGGCGCCGTCGTCGAGCAGGGAGAGACCGAGCGGATCTTCGCAGCGCCCCGGCATCCGTACACCCGCGCGCTCGTGGACGCGATTCCCGGTCGGACGGGATTCGCCCGGGCGCTTGAGCCCGCGCCACGAGCAATGGACCCCAACCCATGAGCACCAGAAGGAGCACGACCCACCAATGTCCCGCCCCGTCTTCCTCGTAGGGACCACACCCTTCGACCCGACCGAGTCGCTCGAGCGCTTCGCGAGCGTTCTCGCCGAATACGCCCACCGGCTGCCCGACGGCCAGCAGTACGGCTGGCTGCCGAACCAGGTCTTCGAGAACACGGACGGCCTCGTGCCGGGCAACGACGAGCCGCTGCAGCCGACCGCGGTCACCTCGACCTTCCGTCCCGCGCCCGGCGTGTCGGCCGACCAGCTCAGGTTCGAGGCGATCCACTACGCCGATGCCGCGATCGCCGGCCACGCCGTGTTCGCTCGGCTGCGCGACGAGGACAAGGTGCCGCCCGGCGCCCGCTACCAGATGAGCATCCCGACGCCGTTTACGAGCTGCATCTTCTTCGACTGGGACGTCGTCCGCGACGTCTGGCCGGTCTACGAGCAGCAGCTGTTCGCGAACGTCGCCAGGATGTGCGCGGCGATCCCGCACGAGGACCTGGCGATCTCGTGGGACGTCGTCGCCGAGTTCATGATCTTCGCCGGGGCGCGCCCGCGGGAGGACTACTCGCTCGATGAGCTGATCGCTGGGATCGCGCGTGCGCTCGACGCGGTGCCAGCCGATGTCGAGGCCGGCCTGCACTTCTGCTACGGCGGCCACAACTCGAACGGGAACATCGAGACGCGCTCGGCCGAGCACCAGGCGTGGCTCACGCCGGCGCTGCGGGAGCTGCGCGACACCGAGCTGATGACCCGGTACTTCAACGAGATCAAGGCGAAGACACACCGCTCGATCCAGTGGGTCCACATGCCGGTCCCGCACCAGCACGAGGACGAGGAGTACTTCGCGCCGCTGGCGGAGCTCGACCTCGGCGACACCGAGCTGTACCTCGGCCTGGTCCACCTGTCGGACGGAATCGAGCGCACGAGCCGCAAGATCGCCGCGGCTGAGCACTCCGTGCCGGCGTTCGGCGTCGCGGCGGCGTGCGGGCTGCACCCGATCGTGAGCGGGCTCGACCCCGAGCAGGTCCCGGCGATGATCGACTACCACCGCCAAGTGGCGTCGATCGGCGAGACGACGACGAGCTGAAGGAGAGACGACCGTGGGCAAGCACATCTTCCTCGCGCTGACGAACCCCACCCCGGGGCGTGAGAAGGACTTCAACGACTGGTACGACAACCACCATCTGCGGGAGGTGGTCACCTACCTGCCCGGCTTCGTCTCCGGCCAGCGCTACCGGCTCGCGGAGAACCAGCGAAGCGGCGAGAGCCCTCCGTGGCGGTACCTCGCGTGCTACCAGGTCGAGACCGACGACTTGGTCGGCTTCCACGAGGCGCAGTTCGAGGTGTTCAGGAGTCAGCCGGGGCTGCTGACGCGCGACGGCGGCGCCTGCGACCCCGACCACGCCGCGTGGGTCTACACCCCGATCGGCGAGGAGGCGCTGCGACCGGCACCGGAGGGCGGCTGAGCCGCCGGCGGACTCGTGCCCAGGCTTCGCCTCAGCTTCGCGTGTGCGGACTACGACCGCACACGCGCGCTCGTCGACGGCCGCGTGCGGCCGGAGGGGATCGAGCTCGTCTGCCTGGGCCTGCCGGTGGAGGAGACGTTCTTCCGCATGATGCGCCACCAGGAGTTCGACGTCGCCGAGCTGTCGCTGTCGTCGTACGTCCTCTCGTGCTTGGGGCCGGAGCGGCCGTTCGTGGGGATACCCGTGTTCCCCTCGCGGTCGTTCCGGCACGGGAGCGTGTACGTCAACGCGCACGCGGGCGTGCGCACGCCCGCCGACCTGCGTGGACGCATCGTCGGCGTCCCCGAGTGGCAGCTGACGGCGCTCGTGTGGATACGTGGCCTGCTCGCCGAGGAGTACGACCTGCCGATCGACGCGGTCGAGTACCGCACCGGCGGCCTCGAGGAGCCCGGACGCGTCGAGAAGGCGGCGGTCTCGGCTCCTGACGGGGTCAGGATCGAGCCGATCGCGCCGCACCGGACGCTGGCACGTCTGCTCGCCGACGGCGAGCTCGCGGCGATCTACAGCCCGCGCGCTCCGTCGACGCTCGGAGGCGGCGACGTCGTGCGCCTCTTCGATGACCTGCGCGAGCGAGAGCGCGAGTACTTCGAGCGGACGCGGATCTTCCCGATCATGCACGTGATCGCCATCCGTCGCACGGTCTACGAGCGCGATCCGTGGGTCGCGCGAAGCCTGCTCTCGGCGTTCGAGGCCGCCAAGGAGCGCGCCGTCTCCGGTCTGTGCGAGACGGCGGCGCTGACGGTCATGCTTCCATGGCTGACGGCCGAGCTCGACGCGACGCGTGAGCTGATGGGCGACGACTGGTGGAGCTACGGCCTCGAGCCGAACCGGCACGTCCTCGAGAAGTTCCTGCTCTACGCCACGCAGCAGGGGATCGCGACCGGTGATCTGGCTCCCGAGGACCTGTTCGTGCCGGAGGCGCTCGAGTCCTACCGCGTCTAGGAGATCCGCTCGGCCGCGACGCGCGCGATCCGCTCGCGCAGCCAGCGATGGGCCGGGTCGGCCGTCGCGCGCGGGTGCCACCAGAGCGTCTCGACCAGTACGGGGAGCTCGACCGGTGGCTCGAGGATGCGGATCGCCCCGACGCCGCGCAGGAACGCCTCGGCGCGAGCGGGGACGAGCGTGACGAGCTCGGTCCTCTCCAGCAGGAACGGCGCCAGCAGGAAGCTCTCGACGCTGACCTCGATGCGTCGGGCGATGCCCAGGCGGCGCAGCGCGACGTCCGGCAGCGCGACCGGCTGGCTGCCCGAGCCCATCGTGTAGGCCAGGTGGCCGAGCGAGGTGAAGTCCTCGAGCGTCATCGTCCGCCGCACGCGCCGGTTGCCCTCCCAGACGCAGCACATCCAGCGGTCGTCCCACAGGCGCGCCGCGGGAAGGTCCGAGCGGCCCATGATCTCGGGCGGCTCGATGACGAGGTCGACGTCGCCGGCGTGCAGCGCGCGGCCGGCGTCGGCCAGGCGCGGGAGCACCTCGACGGCCATCGCCGGCGCGTCGGCGGCCAGCTCGCGCACGAGCGGGCCGATCAGCATCAGCACGCTGTAGTCCGAGCAGCTGATCCGCAGCGAGCGCCGGTCGCGCGCCGGGTCGAAGCTGGTCGGCGTCGAGACCGCGCCGCGGATCAGCTCGAGCGCCTCGCGCACGGGCTCGGCCAGCGCCTCGGCGCGGGACGTGGGCACGAGCGCCGGCCCCTGGCGCACGAGCAGCGGGTCGCCGAGCGCCGCGCGCAGCCGCGACAGCGCGTTGCTCATGCCGGGCTGGCTGAGGCCGACGCGCTGCGCCGCGCGCGTGACGCTGCGCTCGCTGAGCAGCGCGTCGAGCGCGACGAGGAGGTTGAGGTCGAGGCCGCCGAGATCCATAGCTATCGCCAATTCTGCACATATGAAGATTCAGTTGGCATATGTTGGCCATCTGACAGAGGGTTGCACGGTCGTTCCGAGACGGCGTACAGGAGGAGAGAAGCGGTGTCGCAGCAGGAGGAGGAGGTCCCCGTCCTCATCGTGGGCGGGAGCCTGGTCGGCCTGACTACGGGGATGTTGCTCGGCCACCATGGCGTCCGGTCGCTGTCGGTCGAGCGCCACGCCGGCACGGCGATCCACCCGCGGGCGGGGCACTTCCAGCTGCGCACGCTGGAGGTGCTGCGCCAGGTCGGGCTGGAGGACGCGGTGCGCGAGGCGTCGGCGCGGATGTACCACCCGCGGGGCGGCATCAACGCGGTCGAGTCGCTCGCCGGGCGCGAGATCGCGACCTACGTCGAGGACGTCAACGAGGGCGTCGAGGGCTTCAGCCCGACCGGGCGCGTGTTCGTCAACCAGGACGTCCTCGAGCCGCTGCTGCGCGAGCGGGCCCTGGAGCTCGGCGCCGAGACGATCAACCGCACCGAGGTGGTCGGCCTCGACCAGGACGACGACGGCGTCACGGCCACGCTGCGCGACCTCGACACCGAGGAGGAGCGCACCGTGCGCGCCCGCTACGTGGTCGCCGCCGACGGCAACCGCAGCCCGACGCGCAACCGGCTGGGCATCGAGATGGTCGGCTACGGCGAGCTGTCGCGCAGCATCACGATCTACTTCCGCGCCGATTGCGCCGAGCTGCTGCGCAACCGCAACCAGGGCGTGATCTACGTCCACAACCCAGAGCTGCGCGGCTTCTTCCGGCTCGACCGCAGCGGCGGGACCGGATTCCTGGTGGTCAACACGGTCGGCGAGGACGTCACCCGGCCCGAGGCGGTCAACGTCAGCGAGGGGCTCACCGACGAGCAGGTGCACGGGCTCGTGCGCGCGGCGATCGGCGTGCCCGAGATGCCGGTCGAGATCGACGGCGTCCAGCACTGGCGCGCCGAGGCCAACGTCGCCGAGCGGTTCAGCAGCGGCCGCGTGTTCCTCGCCGGCGACGCCGCCCACGTCGTGCCGCCCAACGGCGGCTTCGGCGGCAACACCGGCATCCAGGACGCGCTGAACCTGGCCTGGAAGCTGGCGGCGGTGGTCAAGGGCGAGGCGGCGCCCGAGCTGCTGGACACCTACCACGACGAGCGCTGGCCGCTGGCCCGGCTGACGATCGAGCAGGCCTACAACCGCTACGCCACGCGCGTGGTGCCCGAGCGCGGCACCGACGACGTCGAGCCCTTCATCGACGACCTGACGATCGAGATCGGCATGATCATGCGCTCGCGCGCGATCGCCGTCGAGCCCGACGACGACGGCGCCGTCTACGCCCATCCGTCGCTCCTGCGCGGACGGCCGGGCACGCGCGCGCCGCACGTCGAGCTGCCCGACGGCCGCTCGACGCTCGACCTGTTCGGCAAGGACTTCGTCGTGTTGCGGCCTGCGGGCCCCGACGTCGACGACTGGGCGCCCGCGGGCGCCGTCTCGCACGCGATCGAGGGGCCGGGCTTCCGCGACGCCTACGGCCTGTCGGCGGGCGGGGCGGCGCTCGTGCGTCCCGACGGGGTCGTCGCCTGGCGCGCCCCCGGCTCGTTCTGGCGTCCGGAGCTCGAGCGGGCCCTCGACGTGGCGCTCTCGCGCGCGCCGGCGTAGCGCCCCGTAGAAAACCGGCGGGCGATGGGGTGGGGGCTGCGGACGCGCGGGCCCGCGTCGCGGCGTAGCTTCGCGGGCGAACCTCGTCGAGCCACCCGGGAGGGCAATCATGAAGGCGCTCGTGTACCACGGGCCCGGCCAGCGCAGCTGGGACGACGTCGAGGATCCGAAGATCCTCGAGCCGACCGATGCGATCGTCCGCATCGACACGTCGACGATCTGCGGGACCGACCTGCACATCCTCAAGGGCGACGTGCCCGAGACCACGCCGGGGACGATCCTCGGCCACGAGGCGGTGGGAACCGTCGAGGAGGTCGGCGCGAGCGTGACGACCGTCGCGCCCGGCGACCGCGTGCTCGTCTCGTGCGTGACCTCGTGCGGCCGCTGCCGCTACTGCAAGGAGGGCCGCTACGGCCAGTGCCTCGGTGGCGGCGGCTGGATCTTCGGCCACCTGATCGACGGGCTGCAGGCCGAGTACGCCCGCGTCCCGTTCGCCGACAACTCCGTCTACAAGGTGCCCGGCGAGCTGAGCGACGAGCAGGTGCTGTTCCTCGCGGACATCCTGCCGACGTCGTTCGAGGTCGGCGTGCTCAACGGGATGGTCGCGCCCGGCGACACCGTCGCGATCGTCGGCGCCGGCCCGATCGGCCTGGCGGCGATCCTGACCGCGCGCCTCTACACGCCCGGGCGGATCGTGGCGATCGACCTCGCCGACAGCCGACTGGAGAGCGCGACGCGCTTCGGCGCGGACACGACGATCAACAACGGGCGCGAGGACGCGGTCGCGCAGGTGATGGAGCTCACCGACGGCCTGGGCGCGGACGTGGCGCTCGAGGCGGTCGGCGTGCCCGACACGTTCGAGCTCGCCACCGAGCTGATCCGGCCGGGCGGGCGCGTGGCCAACGTCGGCGTCCACGGCAAGGCCGCGCCGCTGCACCTGGAGAGGCTGTGGATCCGCGACGTGACGATCACGACCGGCCTCGTCGACACCTACAGCATCCCGCAGCTCATGCGGCTGATCGCCAGCGGCCGGCTCGATCCGTCGCTGTTCGCGACGCACCGCTTCGCGCTCGAGGACACGATGGCGGCCTACGACGTGTTCGCCGACGCGGCCAACACGGGGGCGCTGAAGGTCGTCCTGCAGGGCGTCGCGACGCGGCCGGCGGCCGGTGCGGGCGCCGAGCGCGCGGGGGCGGTGGGCTGACGAGGCGGCGGGCCGCTCGGCTCAGCGCGCCGTCGCCACGGGCCCGAACAGGCGATCCGGGGCGGCCGACCGGATCGCCAGGGCGATGGCGCCGCGCACCTCGGCGTTGACGCCCAGCGTGGCCTGGACGATGTCCACCTGCTCCATCGTCAGCGGCAGGGCGTGACGGCGCGCGCCCACGCGCACGGCGTCGAGGATCGGCCCTCCGGTCGCGGCGAGCGTGCCGCCGACGACGACGCGCGCCGGGTTGAGCACGTTGCACAGCATCCCGATGACGACGCCGACGTAGCGCCCCGCGTCCTCGAGCACGCGCGTGGTCGGCCGGTCGCCCTGCTCGGCGAGCTCGACGAGCTGCTCGACGGTCAGCGTCGGACCGTGGATGTGGCCGACCTGCTCGAGCAGGGCCTGAGCGCCGACGACCGTGAGCAGGCAGCCGCGGTTGCCGCAGAAGCACGCGCGCCCGTCCGGCTCGACGGTCATGTGGCCGATCTCCCCGGCCGTGCCTCGCTCGCCGCGGAACAGGCGGCCGTTGACGATCAGCCCGGCGCCGATGCTGGTGGAGATCTTGATGTAGATCGCGTTCTCGACGCCGCGCGCGGCGCCCCAGACGAGCTCGCCGAGGGCTCCGAGGTTGGCGTCGTTGTCGATCTC
>DASZVK010000017.1:0-6155 GCA_035547175.1 Solirubrobacteraceae bacterium | reverse complement strand
TGCCGCGGGCGACGAGGATCTCGCCCTCCTCCTCGAGCCGGCGCATGATCGCGACGATCCGGCCCTGCGCCTCCTCGACCGCCTTGCGGCGCTGCGGGGGCGTGTACTGCATCTCCTCGCGCAGCATCTCGGCGCCGCGCTCGGACATGTTGGTGAAGATCCGGCTGAGCACGTCGTCGCCGACGCCGCGCAGCGCGAGCACGAGGTCGCGCTGGTCGACGTCCTTGAGCACGAGCTGGATGCCGCGGTCGTCGATCAGCGTGATGTCCTCGAAGGTGAACAGCAGCGCGCGCACCTCCTCGGCCAGCTTGCCGTCGACGCGCTCGAGCCGGTCGAGCACGTTGCGCTCGGTGCCGCGGTCGGAGTTGCCGAGGATCTCGGCCAGCGACTTGACGCCGCCGACGGCGGCGAACTCGTGGTCGAGCGCCGAGGAGAGCTTCTCGCGCACGACGTCCTCGACAGCGACGAGGATGTCCGGGTTGGTCTCGGACATCGTCGCCACGCGGGTCGAGATGTCGGCCTGCTCCTCGGGGTCGAACTCGGCGAGCACCTGGGCGGCGGTCGTGGGGGGGAGGTTGGCGATCACGAGCGCCGCCGTCTGCGGCGACTCCTGCGAGAGGAACGCCTGGATCTGCATCGGCGGGACGGTGCGCAGGAACTCGAACGGCCGCCGCTCGACCATGCCCGACAGGCGGCGCATGATCCCGGCGGCGCGCTCGGCGCCCAGCGAGCGCTCGAGGATCTCGCGGGCGAAGTCGACGCCGCCCTCGACGATGTACTCGCGGGCGCGCGCGAGGTCGAGCGCCTCCTCGATGACCGCGTTGGCCGTGCCCGGCTCGACCCGGCCGGTGCGGGCCATCTCGACGGCGAGCCGCTCGGCCTCCTCGCGGTTGAGATGGCGGAAGACCTCCGCCGCCTGCTCGGGCCCGAGGCTCAGCAGCAGGATCGCGGCCTTGGTGCGACCCGGGAGCTTCGGGAGCGGCGCGCTGGCGGTGACGGTGAGCTCACCCATCCAGCATCCACGAGTGGACCTGCTGCGCCACCACCTCCGGCGACTCGTCGACGAGCTTCTCCAGCTCGTCGCGCGGCGTCGGGGCGCCTCGCGGCAGGGCCTGGGTCGTCTGGGTCTCCAGCTCGCTCAGCGCCACCGGCGCCGAGATCTCCCGCAGCCACGTCGGGTCGCCGGGGATCAGCTCCTCCTCGCGACGGCGCAGGTGGCGCCAGACGAAGAACAGGAACAGCAGCGTCGCGGCGCCGAGGACGACGTACTTGGCCGCGTCCATCGGATGCGCGAGCGGGCCGGTCTTGGTCGCCGTCGCGACCGGCTTGCTGAACGGCAGCTGCGTCACGCTGATCGTGTCGCCGCGCTTGGGGTCGAGGCCGGCCGCGCTGGCCACCGACTGCTTGATGCCCGCGACCTGGGCCTTGGGGATGCTGCTGTCGAGCAGCAGCGCGACGCTCAGGCGCTGGACGGAGCCGGGCGCCAGCGTCGTGCGCGTGACGGTCTTGTCGACGCCGTACTCGGTCGTGCCGGTCGTGTGCTTGTAGTCGGTCGTCCCGTTGCCGTTGGAGCCGCTGGAGGCGTAGCCGGTGACGTTCGCCGAGGCGCCCGAGACGTTGGCCAGGCTGGTGTTCTTGCCCTTCAGCGTCTCGCTGTCCTTGGTCGTCTTGACCGGCGTGCCCTTCTTGGCGTACTTGAGCTGGTCGCGGGTGACCTGGTCGGTGTTGAGCGCGACGTTGGTCTGCACGCGCGCCTTGTCGGGGCCGAGCGTGCCCGTCAGCAGCGCGCCGAGCTGGGCGTTCAGCGCGGCCTCGTAGGCGTGCTGGGCGGCGAGCTTCGCCGTCGGGCCGCTGGCGCCCGAGCCGCCGTCGCCCGTCGGCCACAGCAGCGTGCCCGACGAGTCGGTGATCGTGACGTTCTTCGTCGACAGGCCCTTGACGCTGCCGGCGACGAGCTTGGCGATGCCCTGCACCGCGCCGGGCGCGAGCGAGTCGGCCGAGGCCGACAGCAGCACCGCGGCCGAGGCCTGCTCGCCCTCCTGGGTGAAGAGCTGGTCCTCGGGCAGCACGAGCTGCACCTGCGCCGTGTCGACGCCCTGGATGCCCTCGATCGTCTGGGCGATCTGACCCTCGAGCGCGCGCTGGTAGGTGACCTGCTGCTGGAAGTCGCTGGCGCCGAGCTTCTGCTTGTCGAACAGCTCGAAGCCCGGCTGGTCGCCGGCCGAGTCCAGGCCCTTGGCGGCGAGCGCGACGCGGGCGTCGTCGACCTTGGCCGACGGGACCGACAGCGCCGTGCCGCCGTTGGACAGCTTGTAGGGGATGCCCCGCTCGTCGAGCGCGGCGGTGACGTCGCTGGTCTTCTTGGGCTCGATGCCCGCCATCACCTGGCTGTAGCTGGTGTGGCCGGTGACCTTGAAGAGCAGGAACAGCGCGACGAGCACGCCCGCGGCGGCGAGGCCGAGCTTGAGGCGGCCCTGGGGCGTGAGGTTGCGCAGCAGGCTCAGGGCGTTGGCGACCATTGGCTAGACCTGCGTCCTCATGACCTCGGAGATGGCATCGGTGACCTTCGTGCGCACCGCCGAGGCGAGCTCCATCTGCAGGCGCGCGTGCTCGACGGCGAGGACGACCTGCTCGGGGTCCTTGGCGGTCCCGGTGGCGAGCGCCTGGGACTGCGCGGCGGCCTGCGTCTGGCTGTCCTGCAGGTCGGTGATCGCGTTGGAGAGCATGTCGGCGAAGCCCTTGCCGGAGGTGCCGGTGGCCGCCCCCTGGTCGACCCCCGCCGGGGCCCCGGCGCCCGCGACCTGGGGCACGGCCCACTCGGCGCCGTCGACGGCGAAGCTCGGGTCGATCGGCATCAGCGCAGGATGTCCAGGGTCTTGCCGAACATCGCCTTGGCCGTGTCCATCGCCGTCGTGTTGGCCTCGTAGGAGCGCTGCTCGGTGATCAGGTCGACCATCTCGGCGACCGTGTCGACGTTGGGCATCGCGACGTAGCCCTGGGCGTCGGCGTCGGGGTTGCTCGGGTCGTACTCCATCCGCGGCGCCGAGCCGTCCTGGACGATCGCCTGGACCTTGACCTGCGCCGCGAGCGTCGAGCCGAAGCTGCCGGGCTCCTGGGCGAGGACGACCTCCTTGCGGCGGTAGGGGCCGCCGGCGGCCGTGCGCGTCGTCTGCGCGTTGGCGAGGTTCTCGGCGGTGACGTCCATCCGCGTGCGCTCGGCCGAGAGGCCGCTCGCGGAGATCCCCATCGAGTCGAACAGGCCCATCAGTGCGACCCTCCGATCGCGTCCTCGAGGATCGCGTTGCGCGTGCGCAGGACGCTGGCCAGCGACTGGTAGAGCAGGCCGTTCTGGGCCAGCGCCGAGGACTCGGTGTCGAGGTCGACGCCGTTGCCGTCGCCCTGCACGGCGCCGGGGTCCGTGGTCTCGGAGAACGTCGCGTCCTCGAGCGCCTTGTCGGGGTCGTCGGCCTTCAGCGCGTCGCGCAGCGTGCTGGTGAAGTCGACGTCCCGGCGGACGTAGCCGGCGGTGTTGGCGTTGGCGAGGTTGCCCGCGAGCACGGTCTGGCGCTGCGCGGCGCCCTCCATCGCGCGCCCGAGGGCGATTTGGGTGGTGTCGAAGACGTCCAAGGAAGCGATCCCCCCGATCTCTACGGCGGGAGATCGCCCGCCCCCGGAGGAACTTGAGCGAATCAGGCGCTGCGGTTCAGGGCGCCGGCCGGGGCCGGGGCGCCGTAGCGCACGAGGCTGCCGCGGCGGGCCGTGACCAGCGTCAGTCGCCGCGCGATCTCGGAGCGGGCGGCGAGCAGCAGCTCGGCCACCTCGTCCTCGGCCTCGAGCGCGCGGCGCAGGGCGGGCACGTCGGAGCCGTCGAGCTGCGCGGCGGCGCTCTCGCGCGTCAGCTCGGCGCGCAGCGTCGCGAGGCGCTCGAGGTCGCCCGCGCGGGCGGCGTCGCGCGCCTGCTCGGCGAGCTCGACGATGCGCTCCCCGGGCCTCACGGCGCCACGATCTGCGCCCACGCCTCGCCGAGGTCGGCGAGCAGGTCGCGCACCTGGGTGATCTTGCGCGCGTCGCGGTCCAGGCGCGCGCGCTGCAGGTGGCGGATGCAGAAGGTGTAGATCGCGCCGAGCTGCTGCGAGATCTCGCCGGCCGAGTGGTCGAGCGTGCGGCGCAGCTCGTCGACGATCGCCTCGGCGCGCTGCAGGCGGTTGTTGGCCTGCTCGATGTCCTTGGCCTCCATCGCGGCGGCGGCCTGGGCGAGGAAGCGGCACGCTCCCTGGTACATCATCGAGACGAGGCGCTCGGGCGGGGCGGTCAGGATCGCGTGCTCGCGATAGCTGGCGACGGAGGCGTTCACGACCGTACGTCTTCGGCCCGTCGGGCCGAGGGCTTGAGCGGTCCGGCCCTAGCCGAGCGACGCGATCTGGCTCGCCAGCCAGGACGACTGCGACTGCGCCGAGGCCAGCGCCGTCTCCATCGCCGTGAACTGCGCCTGCAGGCGCTGCTGCGTGGCGTTCAGGCGGTCCTGCATGTCGGACTCCTGCTGGCGCAGGTCGGTGATCTCGCTGGAGAGGTCGTTGAGTCGCTGGTCGAACAGGCCGCCCGTCTGCGTCTGGGGCTTGAGGATCGTCGACAGCGCCTGCGCGAGGCCGTTGACGCCGGGGGTGGCGCCGAGCAGCGCGCGCACCTGGTCGGGGTTGGTGTCCAGCGCCGAGCGCAGCTTGTCCTCGTCGACGGTCAGCAGGCCCGCGAGCGCGTTCTGCGAGAGCGTGCCCGAGCCGGTCGTCGCGCCCGTCGAGATGCCGATGTCGGCCAGCGTCCGCAGCGTCCCGCTCGCCGCCGTGACCGTGCCGACGGCGTCGCGCAGCTGGTCGAGCAGCTCGTTGAGGCCGCTGTCGCTGTGCAGCAGGCCCTTCATCTGGTCGTCGGTCGTCTGCGGGTTGGGGACGGTCGCCTCGGTCGTCACCGCGCGGATCGCGTTGATCGCGTCGTTGTAGCTGCTGACGAACGACTTGACCGCGTTGACGATCGTGTCGGCGTTCGTCGACGGCGTCGAGGCGGTGACCGAGGTCGTGCCGGGCGACTTGAGCGTCAGCTCGACGCCGACGATCGCGCCGCTGACGACGTTGGACGCCGACGTGTAGACGGTCGGGTCGCCGTCGATCGTGACCTTCGAGTCCTGGCCGGCGCGGCTGGTGACGAGGTCCGACGGGCTCAGGCCGGTGACGCTGAACTCGCCCGCGGCGCCCGACGTGCGGCTGGTGAACACCAGGCGCGTCGACGAGCCGGTGGTCACGACCGAGGCGCTGACCGGCGAGCCGCCGTCGGCGTTGATCGCGTCGGCCGCCTGCTGGGCGGTCGAGCCGGACGGCAGCGAGACCGTGATCGTCTTCGTCGCGTCGCCGTCGAGCGTGATCGTCATGCTCGTCGGCACCCCGCCGCTGACGTCGTAGCTCTTCTGCGCCGTCTGCGCGAGCTGCAGCACGTTGACCGAGTAGGCGCCGGAGCTCGCCGGGCCGGTCACGCGCGCCGAGACGACCGCGTCGCTCGCGCTCGAGACCGTCTGGCTGGGGAGCCAGTTGAGCACCGAGCCCAGCGTCGCCGACGCGTCCTTGAGCGCCTGGACCTTGGTCTGCAGGCCCTGCAGCGTCGTCTGGATCGAGAGGTCCTTCTGCTCCTGGAGCTGGAGCCGCGTGAGCGGCTGCTTCTCCACGTTCATCAGCTGGGTGATGATGCTGTTGGTGTCGAGGCCCGAGGCGAGCCCGCTGAGAGCGACTCCGGTCACGTGAGGCGGCCCTTGCTGTCGTAGACGTCGGCGCGCGGCTCGCCGCCCGCCCCGGTGGCGCGGTCGGCGCCGGGCTCCGCGCCCGCGTCGAACGGCGCGAGGCGCCCGCTGGCGACGTCGAGCGCCTCCACGAGCGTGATCTTGCGCAGCGTCTTGCCGTTGCCGTCGCGGAGCTCGACGGTGATCTGGCCGCTGCCCTGGTCGACGTCGAAGCGCATCTCGACGTTCTGCGCGGCGAGCTGCTCGACGACCTTGTGCGCGCGGTCGACCTCGGCCAGCACGTCGTCGGGCGGGCCGTCCTCGAGCAGCGGATCGGGCTGCTTGCTCAGCAAGGGCTCGGCTCCCTTGACCGCAGCGGTCGCGTCGCGCTCCC
>DASZVK010000016.1:0-4203 GCA_035547175.1 Solirubrobacteraceae bacterium | reverse complement strand
GGCCAGCATCGTCGAGCGTGCCGGGAGCGCGCCTTCGGCACGCCTGTCGGGCCCGACGTGCTCGACCAGCTGGCCGGGGCGCAGAGTGCGCGGTTTGGCCCTGGCGGGGCCGGTGGTGGTCGACGTCGACATCGCATCGAGCACGTGGACGAGTGAGCGGGGACTACACGCGGGGCGAGGTGGCCTACCTGCTGTCGCTGAGCCTCGAGGACGCGCGCGTCGAGGACGAGGGCGTGCGCAGCTTCCTGGGCAACCTCACTTCGGGCGGCCCCTCGACGTCGGCGAGCGACGGTTCCGGCCGGCTGCCGACGGTCGCTCGGTGGCATGACGTTCACGGCGCGCTCGCGCGCGTGAAGGCGCGGCGATCCGGCGCCGTCCGGGCGTCGGCCGCTGTGGCCGTCGGGCTTGCTGTGCGCGGCGTGTCGGAGCGCGCGATCGCCGCGGCGATCGGCGTCTCGCAGTCCTCGGCGCACCGCTACATCCGCCGGACCCTCGATGAGGTCCTCGACGAGCTCGGCGGCGAAGCCCAGCCGCCGCGGGGCTTCGATCAGGACAGCCCGGCGTGCCTGAAGTGCGGAGTCCACGCGCGCGCGATCCTCAAGCCGGTCGAGCGCCACGTTTACGGGGTCGGCAAGCGCGTCGTGCGACGGGCGCGTCAGTCGGGCCTGTGCGTCGCGTGCATGGCGCCCGAGTTTCGCGAGCTAGTTGCCGACGACCGCGGGGTGTGGTGGTGAGCGAGGCGCAGGGCCGTCAGCCGCATCTCGCCGTCGACGAGCCGCTGGACTTCGCCGAGCTGACGCGCCTGGTGCGCGAGCCGTTTCGATCGAGGCTGGCCGCGGCTGCTGCGATCGACGGTCCGCGGCCGGGGTCGCTGCTGCCGTGGCCGCCGCTCGCGCCGGTCCGTCGGCGACCTGCAGCTGGTCATCCTCGACGGCCTGCTGCACACTGAGCCCCATGGTCGCCGGCGACTCGACGCTCCCCCCAGAGCTCCTGGTCGTCGGCGGCCGCCGCTTCGCGCGCGCCGTCTTCGACCCGCTGGTGCCATGCCTGGCGCTCGTAAGCGGCCCCGAACCCGACGCGCCGCGCACCTCCGTCTTCGACGAGCGCGAGGACCACGTCCTCTGGACGCTGCTGCCCAGCGGCGAGGACGTCGCCGCCTTCGAGGTTTCGTGGCCCGACCAAGTCGTCGACGACGGCCGCGACCTGCGGCCCGTCGATCCGCTCACCGGCGAGATCCTGACGTTCACGGTCAGCCAGCTCGCGGCACTGCTCGAGCGCGCAACCGTCCTCGAGCCCTAGCCGCCCGCGGGCGCTGGGCGTACGCAACCGGGGTGTGCGTACGGCCCCCACCCGAACGCAGGGGTTCCCCTGCGTCCATCCCTCCGGCGCCGCGCGCCGCTTTCGGTCGCGCGCAAGCTAAGGCCCAGGTCGGGGTCGTGCCGATGAAGGTGGTGCACAATCCGCGAGGAGCACGTCCCGCACAGGCGGGGCTATCGCTCCCCCACACAGCGGGCTCGCGGCCGACCTGACGTCGCCGCCGGCGCCGCACTCATCGCCCAATCGAAAGGACCGCAGGGTGCTGCCCGATCTCCCGGACGGCTGGCCGAACCTCAGCCGGCACGAGCTCCTCGAGTCGATGCGCAGGAAGAACGTCGTCGCGGCGATCAACTCGATCATCGCCGACGCGAACGGCCGTCTGCCCGGCGATCCCGGGTTCCGCGGCCGTCAGGTGGTGGATCTCGGCGCCGGGGCTGTGGGCGATGGGGCCCCGGCCGCCGAGTCCCCGCGCCCACCCGGAGATCCCGATGTCGACCTGCGCCGGCGCGTGGCCGCCGAAGCGGGCCTCCCGGCCGAGCTCGCCAGCCGCCTGCGCGGCGAGTCCGAGGAGGCGCTGCGCGCGGACGCCGCCGCGCTCGCGCCGTACTTCGCGCCGGCGCCTGCGTCACTGCCGAGCATCCCGCGCGGCACGATCTTCGACCCCCAGGCCGGCACGGTCGACGGCCAGATCGGAGACGCCGAGCGCGCCGGCGACTGGGAGATGGCCGGCCGGCTGAAGGCCGTCAAGCTGGACCTGCCACCGATCGACAACCCCATCGGCTTGCTGCGATGAGCGAGATCTCCGACATCGAGCGCGTGGCGCAGCTGCTGCCCCTCGTAGAGCATCCGGGCTACCGCGCCGTGATCGGCCGCGGCCGTGACCGGCGCACGGTCAAGGTCCTGCTCCCCGGGGGCTGGCCGGATCACCCGGCGCTCGCCAAGCGCGTGCGCGAGTGGCTGAAGATCACCGAGAAGCACGCCGCCGCGGTGAAGGCCTACCGCGCCGCTGAGGCGGCGATGTGCGACGCCGTCGACGTCGACCTCAAGGCCACGGGCGCGGCGCTGGCGGCCGGCAAGCGCGACCCGGGCACGCCGGCGCAGGACGAGGCCCGCGACCGACTCGCCGAGGCCCAGCACCACGCGGCCGCGCTGCAGCGTCACGCCGACGGGGTCGCCGAGGACATCTACGACTGGTTCATGCACGACGTGCGCGACGCCTGGGTACGCGCCGTGGTCGCCGAACTCGCCGCCGCGCGCGAGGACCTCCTCGAGAAGATCGCCGCCGCCAAGGAGGCCCACGAGACCGTCCGCGTCCTCTTCGCGAAGGCCGCGGCGATCTACCCCGAGCACGAGAACGTGCCCATGCTCCCCGTCGACGCGATCGCCGAGCTCAGTGGACGGATCGGCAATCGGCCGGATCTCCTGTTCGGCGCGCTCACCGAGTGGGCTCACCGCGCGCGGACCAGGCTGGAGCGGCCTGGCGCTCTCGCAGCGCCTGCAGGAGGGGAGGCCTGACCGATGCCCAGCCGCGATCGCGCGCAGATCCGGATCGAGGTCCTTGGCGCGATCAAGGCCGCGCTCGAGGCGCGCACGACCGCGGAGGCGTTCGACGAGCTCGGCGACAACGTCAGCCAAGCCGAACGCGCCGCGATCGCCGCCACCTTCGCCGTCAAGGGACTCACCCGCCAGGTCCGCCAGCTCGGCGAAGCGTCGCTGTTCGCCGGGCTGAGCCTGTCCTCGGCCACGATCGCGATGACCGGGATGCGCATCGCCGCCTACGGGCTCGCCGCGATCGCGCTGCCCGCGCTCGCCGTCGCGCTCGGCCACGTCGCCGCGGCCGCCGGCGCCTGGACCGTCGCGTTCACCGGCGGCATGTTCGCGATCGCCGCCGCGGCCGGCCTGATGGCCGCGGGCGTGATCGGCCGCTTCCGGCTCATGCGCAACGTCGCCGGCTCGGCGGCCAACGACCTCGCCACCCAGGCCGGGCTGCTCAAGCACACCTTCCTCGACGTCACCGCCACCGGCGCCGACAGGATCATGCGCGGGCTCGCCGACGCGATCACCGACCTGCTGCCGCTGCTGCGCCAGCTCGCGCCCAGCTTCGACGCGATCGGCCAAGCCGCCGGCAGCCTCTTCCGCTCGATCGGCGCGCAGCTGGCCACCATGGGCCCCGAGCTCCAGGTGATGTTCGCCCAGCTCGTCCCGGTGCTCACCGAAGCCGGGCCGCTGCTCGGCAAGCTCCTGGGCTTCCTGATCCAGATCGGGACCGTCGGCGCTCCCCTCGTCGCCTCCGCGTTTCGCACGATCAGCGGCTGGCTGGACCACTGGACCGCGACGTTCACCGGCGCCACCCTCCAGCACGCCCAGGACACGCTGCGCGGCTTCGCCGCCTCAATCGGCGCATTCTTCGCCGGCATCGGCGAGCCCCTGCGCGGCGTGCTCGGCCCCGCGATCGCCGACCTCGCCGCCGCCTGGCAGGCCAACGGACGCGAGATCGGCCGCACCCTCGGGCTGCTCGCGGCGATCCTCGTACGCCTCGGCCGCGTCGTCCTGCCGCTCGTCATCACCGGCATCAAGATCCTCGGCGGGCTTCTCGCCTGGGTCAACAAGCACTTCCACACCCTCCTGACCATCGCCACCCCGCTGGCGATCGCCATCGGCGCCTACCAGGTCGCCGCGACCGGCGCCGCGGCCGCCAGCAAGCTGCTCGGCGTCGGGATGGCGATCTACCGCACCGCGGCGGCGCTCGCGACCGGCCAGACCCTCGCGCTCGATGCCGCGATGGCGGCCAACCCGATCGGCCTCGTCGTCGCGGCGATAGCGCTGCTCGCGGCCGGCCTGGTGCTGGCCTACAAGAAGGTCGGCTGGTTCCGCGACGCGGTCAAC
>DASZVK010000015.1:0-1694 GCA_035547175.1 Solirubrobacteraceae bacterium | reverse complement strand
CCGGCGATCGCGCCGAGAAGATCCGCACCTACAACTACGGCGAGCGGCGCGTCACCGACCACCGCATCAAGCTCACGGCGCACAACCTCGACCAGGTGCTCGAGGGCGACCTCGACGAGTTCACCGACGCGCTGCAGGCGGACGAGAGACGCCGTGGCCTCGAAGCTCAAGCCAGCGCTGAGTAGCGCCAGCGTCCGCGACGCGCTCGACGGCGCCACCGTCGCGATCGCCGCGAGCGGCTCGCCGAGCGCGCGGCTCGACGCCGAGCTGCTGCTCGCGCATGTGCTCGGCGTCGACCGCGCGGCGCTCTACGCGCGGCCCGAGGCGCCCGTCGAAGGGCCGGCCGTGCGCGCCTTCCAGGACCTGGTCCGCCGCCGCGGGGTCGGCCGCGAGCCGGTCGCCTACCTGCTCGGCGCCCGCGCCTTCCGCCGCATCGAGCTGGCCGTCGACCGCCGCGTGCTGATCCCGCGCCCGGAGACCGAGCTCGTCGTCGAGGCGGTGCTCGAGCGCGCGGCGCCCGGCGCCCGCGTCGTCGACGTCGGCACGGGCAGCGGCGCGATCGCCCTCGCGCTCAAGGACGAGCGGCCCGACCTCGACGTGATCGGCAGCGACGTCTCCGCCGACGCGCTCGCGGTCGCGCGCGCCAACGGCGAGCGGCTCGGCCTCGACGTGTCGTGGAGGCAGGTGGACCTGGTCCCGGAGGGCCTCGACCCGCCCGCCGACGTCGTCGCCTCCAACCCGCCCTACGTCCGCGACGGCGACGAGCTGATGCCCGACGTCGCCCGCCACGAGCCGCCGCTCGCGCTCTACGGCGGCGCCGACGGCCTCGACGTGATCCGGCGCCTGCTCGCCGCCCGCCCGCCGCTGCTCGTGCTCGAGGTGGGGGAGGGGCAGGCGCGCGCCGTGGCCGCGCTCGCCGAGCGGGCGGGCTTCGCCGGCGGCGAGGTGCTGCGCGACCTGGCCGGGATCGAGCGCGTGGTGGTCGCGTGGACGTGAGCGACGGCGCCTGCGTCGCGCGGCGCATGGCGCGCCGCTCGGCGTTCGAGGCGGCGATCCGCTCGGGCGCGACCGTCGTCTTCCCCGCCGACACCGTCTACGGCCTGGCCTGCGACCCGTCGAGCGCCGCCGCGGTGCAGCGCATGTACGCGCTCAAGGGGCGCGCGCCCGACAAGCCCGCGGCGGTCATGTTCTTCTCCGTCGATGCCGCCGCCGGCGTGCTCGACGCGCTCGGGCCGCGCACCGCCGCGGCCGCCCACGCGCTGCTGCCCGGCGCCGTCACGCTGCTCGTCGGAGACGCGGACCGCCGCTTCCCGCTCGCCGGCGGCGACGGCGTCCTCGGCCTGCGCGTGCCCGACCTGCCCGAGCTCGCCGGCGTGTCGCTGCCGGTGCTGCAGACGAGCGCCAACCTCGCCGGCGGCCCGGAGGCGCTGCGCCTCGCCGACGTGCCCGAGTCGATCCGCGCCGGCGCCGGCCTCGTGCTCGACGGCGGCGAGCTGGGGGAGGGCGGGGTCGCCGTCCCGTCGACCGTGATCGCCCTGACGCGCTACGAGGACGCCGGCGCCTGGTCGATCGTCCGCGCCGGCGCGGTCTCCTCGGCCGTCGTCGCGGCGGCGCTGGCCGACGGCCCCGAGCGCACGTAGACGATGTCGCCGGGCGCGAACTCGAGCCCGGCCGCCTCGTGGCGGCTGAGCTGG
>DASZVK010000014.1:0-3242 GCA_035547175.1 Solirubrobacteraceae bacterium | reverse complement strand
GCCGGCCGCGCGCGCGAGGCGCTCGTGGCGCTCGCGGCTGCCGGGGCCGAACGCCGCCTCGATCGCGTCCGGCGGCGACAGCAGCAGGCCGTTGGTGCCCGTGCCGTGGCGGTCGGCGAAGACGACCACGCCGGGATCGGGATGGCGCGCGATCGCGGCGTCGACGGCGTCGGCCGTCAGCAGCGGGCAGTCGCCGGCCGCGAGCAGCACGCGCCGCGCGCCCAGCTCGACCGCGCGCGCGACGCCGAGCGCCGCGGCGGCGTTGTGACCGCGCAGCTCGGGCTCGGCCACGACCTCGGCGCCGAGCGTCCGCGCACGCGCAGCGATCGCCGGCTCGCGCGTGACGACGAGCACCGCGTCGAGCGAGCACGCCGCGCACAGCGCCTCCAGCACGCCCGACGCCATCCGTCGCGCGAGGCCGTCCTGCGGCCCGCCGAGGTCGGCGGTCAGGCGCTGCTTGGCGGCGTGCAGCGACTTGACCGGCAGGATCGCGATCGTCGGGCCCATCAGCGCAGCGAGAGGGCGAGCTCGAGCGCCGCGCGTGCGACGCGCTCGCGCCCCGGCGCGTCGGCCATCAGCGTGTCGGTGCGCAGCGTCGGCAGGGTGGGCGGGGGCGTCATCTCCTCGTCGGCGACGACCCCGTCGAGCACGTCGCCGTAGTGCGCGGCGACGCCCGCCGCCGTCAGCGGCAGGCCGGCCCACGCCATGAACGGCTCGGTCGGGCCCTTGACGACCGCGCCGGCGACGATCGGCGAGACGGCGACGACCGGCGCGCTCGCTGCGCGCAGCGCCTCGCGCATCCCCGGCACCGCGAGGATCGGGCCGATCGAGACGATCGGGTTGGAGGGGCCGATCACGATCGCGTCGGCGGCGGCGATCGCCTCCAGCGCCTCGGGCGGCGGCGCCGACGCCTCGACGCCGCGCAGCTCCACGCCCTCGATCGGGCCCGCGGCGCGGTCGACGATCATGAACTCCTGGAACGGCCGCCAGGCACCCCGCGCGCGGACCCACGTGCGCACCGCCGCGTCGGTCATCGGCAGCACGCGCGCGCCGACGCCGAGCGCCCCGGCGAGGTCGAGCAGCGTCTCGGTCAGCCGCGCGCCGTCGCGCAGCTGCTCGGCGCGGCGCAGCCCGATCGCGAGGTCGCGGTCGCCGAGGTTGAACCACACCTCGACGCCGAGCGCGCGCAGGCCGTCCATCACCGCGAACGTGTCGTCGCGCAGGCCCCAGCCGCGCTCGTCGATGCGATCGGCGAGCCAGAACAGGCACAGGTCGGGATCGGGGGAGACGTGCGCTCCGTGGATCTCGACGTCGTCGCCGGTGTTGGCGACGACGGTCAGCGAGCCGGACCCGTCCGCCCCGACGACGTCGAGCATCCCGCGCGCCAGCTTGGCGCCACCCGTGCCCCCGGCCAGGACGACGACGCTCGGCGCGCTACGCGGGGGCATGGCCGCCGACGTTAGCCGCTAGCGTCCCGGGCCGATGCCCGACGCCGCCGCCAGCGAGACGCTCGCCGTCGCCGAGCGGGCGGCGCGGGCGGCGGGGACGCTGCTGCTCGAGAAGGCGCGCGACCTCGACGCGCTGCGGATCGAGTCCAAGAGCACGCCCACGGACCTCGTCAGCGAGGCCGACGTGGCCGCCGAGCGGGCGATCCGCGCGATCCTGCGCGAGCGCGCGCCCGACGACGGGATCGTGGGGGAGGAGGGCGACGACGTGCCCTCGGCGAGCGGGCGCTGGTGGGTCGTCGACCCGCTCGACGGGACCGTCAACTACCTGTTCGGCATCCCCCAGTGGTGCGTGAGCGTCGCCTGCGAGGGCGTCGCCGGGGTGATCTACGACCCCAGCCGGGACGAGCTGTTCGCGGGCGTCGCCGGCCGGGCGCCGACGCTCGACGGCGTCGCGCTGAGCGGGCCGCGACACCGCGACGACCTGTCGCTGGCGATGGTCGCGACGGGCTTCGGCTACGACGCCGAGCAGCGCGCCGAGCAGGCGGCGATCGTCTCCGAGGTCGTCGTCCGCGCCCGTGACGTGCGCCGCGCGGGCGCGGCCGCGCTCGACCTCGCCTGGGTCGCGGCCGGGCGCCTGGACGCCTACTTCGAGCACGGCGTCAAGCGCTGGGACGTGGCCGCCGGGGCGATCCTCTGCGCCGGGCTCGGCCTGGAGTGGCGCGACCTGCGAGCCCGCGGGCGGCTCCCCGCGGGCGTGCTGGTCGGCCCGCCGGCGCTGGTCGAGGCGCTGGCGCCGCTGGTCGACGGGCCCGGCTAGCCCTGCTTGACGTACGTGACGCGCTCGGGCGCGAGCGTGAACTTGACCCGCTGCTCGCCCGGCTCCCGGTAGGGGTAGTCCTGGCCGATGTACTTGTTGGCCAGCGCGTCGATGTGCGCGTCGGCGCCGTCGTGCGTGTCGAGCGCGAGCGAGCCGGTCACCGACGCCCACTCGTAGGGGTTGCCGTCGGCGAACGCGGTGACGGTGGCGGTCTTCGCAGCGCGCAGGTTCGCCGGCCACGAGCGGCCCTCGGCCGAGTTGACGGCGAGCGCGTCGCCCTCGACGTTCGCCCAGACGACGACGGACTGGACGGTGCCGTCCTTGCGGGGGATGGAAAGCACGGCGTAGTTCTTGCCCTCGGCGAAGATCTCGCGCGCACGTCCTTCGAACTCGGCCATTCGGTCTCCTCGTGATCTGCTGACGCTGTCGTGGTCGCGGACGTCCGCGCCCGCGCGCAAGGCTATCCGGCGACCTCGCGCAACGACCCGTCCTCGGGGTCGAAGACGAACCCGCGGATCGTGGCGCGCGACGGCAGCTCGGGGCTGGCGCGCAACCGCGCGAGGCTGTGGCGCAGCGTCGCCTCGACGTCCTCGAACGCGCCCAGCCGCCAGCTCGGCATGACGCCGTCGTCGGCGAGCGCCTGCGCGTAGGCGTCCTCGGAGGCGCCGCACAGCCCGCAGTCCTCGTGCATGACGACGACGACGTCCTCGGTGCCGAGCAGCCGCTGGGAGATGCTCAGCGAGCGGATCGCGTCGTCGGTGACGAGGCCGCCGGCGTTGCGGACGATGTGGGCGTCGCCACGCTGCAGGCCGAGCATCGGGAAGACGTCGATGCGGGTGTCCATGCAGGTCAGCACGGCGATGCGCCGTCGCGGTCGCGGCGACAGGCCGGGGGCGGCGAGCTCGTCCGCTCGCGTGGCGGCGTCGCTCAGCATCTGGTCGGCGTTGCTCATGGTCTCGGCCGATCACGATAGGCCG
>DASZVK010000013.1:0-2117 GCA_035547175.1 Solirubrobacteraceae bacterium | reverse complement strand
CGTCGAACTGCGACGGGTTGACGAACAGCGAGACGACGACCACGTCGCAGTCGGCGCGGGCGCGGTGGACCAGCGCGAGGTGCCCCTCGTGCAGGGAGCCCATCGTCGGCACGAGGCCGACGACGCGGCCGGCGCGGCGCTCGTCGCGCAGCGCCGCGCGCAGCTCGGCGACGGTGCGGACGGTCCTCACGCCGCCGCGACCCTCCGCCCGCGCGCGAGCTCGCGCGTCGCCGCGGTCAGCGCGTCGAACAGCGCGAGCTGCTCGGGCAGGCGCTCGGCGACCGCCGCGCGCTGGCGGGCGACCGTCGCCTCGTCGCCGCGCACGACAGGGCCGGTGAGCGCGCGCTCGCCGGTCGCGGCCCAGTTCTCGAACGCGGCGCGCACGAGCGGCACCAGCATCTCGCGCTCGCCACCCGTCGTCTCCAGCAGCCGCTCGGCGAACGTCTCGAGCGCGACGAGGTAGTTCGACGCGATCGAGGCGGCCGCGTGGTAGGCGGCGCGGTCGGCGTCGTCGATCTCGACGGCGGTCATGTCCAGGCGCCGGGCCAGCTCGCGGGCGGCCTCGAGCGCGCGCGGCGTCGAGCCCGCCACCGCGGCGAAGGCGCCGGCGAACACGGCGCCCTCCTCGGGCACGGTCATCAGGGGGTGGAAGGAGAACGCCTCGTGGGGCGCGAGCGGCGCGAGCGTGGTCGCGCCGGAGCAGTGGCCGACGAGCCGCCCGGGGGCGACGAGCGCCGCCGCGGCGGCGATCTCGGAGTCCGGCACGCACAGCAGCACGACGTCGGCGCCGCCGCCGTCGCTGCCGCGCCCGAGGGGCTCGCCCGCCCGCAGCGCGTGGGCCAGGGCCGTGCCCAGGCGGCCACGGCCGATGACGGAGATCGTGTTCTTCATGAGGTCGGTCCAGTCCCTCGTCGGGTACCGGCGCGTCTGCCCCGAAGGGTAGCCCGCAATCTGCGGGATGCAAGCGCGCCCGGGTGCGCAGACGCGCCGGGCGGCCGGAGTAGCATCGGCCGGGTGCCGTCGAAGGAGGAGCGCCGCGAGGCGCTGAAGGCCGTCTACGAGCAGGCGCGCGGGTGTCCCCGCTGCCCGCAGCTCGTCGAGTCGCGCAACACGGTCGTCTTCGGCGCCGGCAACGCCGACGCGGACCTGATGTTCGTCGGCGAGGCGCCCGGCGCCAACGAGGACAGGACCGGCCTGCCGTTCGTCGGCCAGGCGGGCAAGCTGCTCGACCGGCTGCTCGACGAGATCGGGCTCGTGCGCAAGGACGTCTTCATAGCGAACGTCCTCAAGTGCCGGCCGCCCGGCAACCGCGACCCGCTGCCGGCCGAGATCGAGAACTGCCAGGAGTACCTGCTCAGGCAGGTCGAGCTGATCGAGCCGCGCGTGATCTGCACGCTGGGCAACTTCGCCACGAAGCTGCTGCGCGGCGAGCCGACGGGCATCACGCGCGTGCACGGCCAGGCGGAGATCCGCGTGATCGGCGATCGCGCCGTGCGGCTGTACCCGATCTTCCACCCGGCGGCGGCGCTCTACACGCCGGCCAACGTCGAGGTGCTGCGCGAGGACTTCGCCCGGCTGCCCGAGCTGCTCGCGATGCCGCTGCCGCAGCAGCCGGGGCCGGCGGAGGAGCCCGAGCCGCTGGTCGAGACCGAGCACGGCGGGCCCGAGCCGGGCGAGCGCGGCGGGCCCGAGCACGGGGCGTCCGGGTCCGGCGGGCCCGAGGCCGGCGGGCCCGAGGCCGGCGCGCCCGCCGACGACGCCGTCGCGGCTGCCCAGCTCGGCCTGTTCTGATCCGGCCGGGCCGCGGCTAGGGTCTGCGGCGCTACGTACGAGGACCTGTTCGACGAGGCGGCCCGGCGCTGGCGCGACACGCTGCACGTGCGCCTGGGCGCGCTGCGCGCGGCGGCCATGCCGATCGCCCAGGCCGCCGTGGCGGCGACGATCGCGTGGGTGCTGGCGCGCCACCTGATCGGCCACCCGCGGCCGTTCTTCGCGCCGATCTCGTCGGTCGTCGCGCTCTCGCTGACGGGCGGGCGGCGCTGGCGGCGGGCGGTCGAGCTCGTCGCCGGGGTCTCGATTGGGATCTTCGTCGGCGACGTGCTCGTGCACGAGATCGG
>DASZVK010000012.1:0-8478 GCA_035547175.1 Solirubrobacteraceae bacterium | reverse complement strand
TGTTCGCCCATTAAAGCGGTACGCGAGCTGGGTTCAGAACGTCGTGAGACAGTTCGGTCCCTATCTGCCGTGGGCGTTGGAGAGTTGAGAGGATTTGTCCCTAGTACGAGAGGACCGGGATGAACGCACCTCTGGTGTATCTGTTGTCCTGCCAAGGGCATAGCAGGTTAGCTACGTGCGGATCAGATAACCGCTGAAGGCATCTAAGCGGGAAGCTGACCTCGAGATGAGCTCTCCCATCCCCTTGAGGGAGTAAGTCCCCTGGTAGACCACCAGGTTGATAGGCCAGATCTGGAAGCGCGGTGACGCGTGAAGGAGACTGGTACTAATGGGACGAGGGCTTGACGGATATTTTTGACTCCGCCGAATGCACGGCGGAGGTGGTGCCCGTGCTTCGCGCCTACAGTTTTCAAGGCTCGTCGGGGGCCGGTCGCTCACCATTTTCCGGTGGCTATGGCGAGAGGGAAACACCTCTTCCCATTCCGAACAGAGAAGTTAAGCCTCTCAGCGCCGATGGTACTTGGCTCGCAAGGGCCCGGGAGAGTAGGTCGCCGCCGGTTCCTTCACACGAGCCGCCTTCGGGCGGCTCGTCGTCGTTCCTGGCGTCGCCATGCGGCGTCCTCGACCCTCGAATCCCTCGGGTCTGCGTCCTGAGCAACGCCAAGCGGACTAGCGA
The DNA here is from genome assembly GCA_035547175.1 of Solirubrobacteraceae bacterium. Classification (GTDB taxonomy): domain Bacteria; phylum Actinomycetota; class Thermoleophilia; order Solirubrobacterales; family Solirubrobacteraceae; genus BP-464. Next base: position 7,802 of record DASZVK010000012.1, on the reverse strand, counting down.
CCCACGACCCGGCCCCTCGTGCGCGCACGGGGCGGCACGGGGGACAGGCAGTGGTGGACCCGCGGCGCCCCGCTCCCCGGCCGGCGCGATCCCGCGGTGCGGGAGCGCAGCGGCACGCGATGCGGATGCGCGACGACGCCAGCGGGCGAGCGCGTGCCGAGGACCTCGTCGTCCTCGAGCAGGATGAAGGCGCGCGCCAGGGCGGCGGCACGCCGGAGGGCGGGTACGACCGTGGTGGGGCCCGTCCGGCGATCTGTCACGGGGGGGAACATGTGTTCGTAAGCTACGCCCGGACCCGGACGGAACACGTGTTCGTGCAAGCCGGCTTGCAGAGGAGGCTCGGCGCGCGTCGCGGGAGGCTCAGCGGCGGGCGCCGCCGAGCGACGACCAGACCTCGATCTTGGTCCGGACGCGGGCGACGACGTCGTCGGTGAACTCCGTCGTCGAGGCGTGCCCGCCGAGGTCGGGCGTGCGCACGCCCGCGGCCGTCGCCTCCAGGACCGACTCGTAGATCGCCCGCGACGCCGTCGCCAGCCGCTCGTCGCCGCGCTCGGCGCCGTAGTGGAGGATCGCGCCGCAGGCGAGGATCATCGCCATCGGGTTGGCGACGTCCTTGCCCTCGAGGGCCGGCGCCGTGCCGTGCGGGGCCTCCGCCATCGCGACGCGCGTGCGGAGCTCATCGTCGAAGCTCAGCAGCACCGACTCGGCGCCCGCGATCGAGCCGTACAACGGCATCACGAGGTCGGACAGGCAGTCCCCGTCGCGATTGAGCGCCGGGATCACGAGCGGCTGCTCGGGCGCCCCGGCGATCAGGCCGGCGTAGGTCGCGTCGATCAGCACCGGGCGGTACTCGACCTCCGGGTGGCGCTGCGCGGCGAGGTCCATCTCCTCCTTGAGCATCGCCTCGTAGATCGGCGACACGGTCCACTTGGGGCCGCCGTAGACGCAGCCGCCGCCCTGCGCCGCGGTGCGGAACGCGTACTCGGCGACGGCGCGGCACGTCCCGCGGGTGATCCGTTCGGTGCGGTAGGCGACCTCGTCGAGCGAGCCGGGCTCGCCCTCGCGCGACTCCTCGGCGCCGTAGGCGTCCTCGACGGCCATGCGGACGATCGAGATCGGGAAGTGCGTGCCGCCGAGCGGGGGCACGCCGGGGATGCGCCGGCCGGTGCGGATGATGACCTTGCCGTCGACCTCCTCGCGGAGGATGCGGTTGGGAGAGCCGACGTCGCCGGCGCCCTCGGGCGTGACGGTCGCGGCCTTGATCCCCAGGCCGGAGGCGCGCATCGCGCGCGCCGCCTCGTGGACGACCTCGTTGCCGGTCGCGCGCCGGCGCGCGAGCGAGAGGTCGAAGCGCGTGAGCCTGAGGTCGAGCCCGACGACGTCGGGGGCGAGGACGCGCAGCGCCTGCTCGAGCAGCTCCTGGCCCGTCTGGTCGCCCTCCAGGACGGTGATCTCCAGCGGCTCGGCCATCGCCGGGGCACGATAGCCGCGCCGGGGCGCGGCGGAGCGCGGGGAGGACCGTCTAGCCTGCCGGTCGATGTCCCCCGAGCCCTGCAACTGGTGCGACGCGCCGGTCGGTCGCGACGAGGGCTTCCGCGCCTCGCGCCCCGGCGTCGGCGAGCGCGCGGTGTTCTGCCGCCTCGAGCACGTCGTCCCCTGGCTCCTGCGCGGCGCCTCCTGGGAGGCCGGCTCGGGCCTCGAGCCGGGCGACGACGACGCCGGCCTGGGGCGCTGCGCGCTGTGCGGCGAGCGCCTCGGCGAGGAGCGCGTCCTGCTCGTGCGCCACCGCGGCGCGCATCGCATCGCCGACGGCTTCTGCGGCACCGAGCACATGCTCACCTGGGCCAAGTCGGGCGGCCGCTGGGCCTGACCCGGTCGCGCGCCCGGAGCCCCGCTACACGGGCAGGTCGACGGCGACGAGCCGGCGCCTGCGCGCCACGGCGACGACGGCGCCGGCGACCGCCGTCGCGATCGAGGCCAGCACCGCGGCGCGCCAGCCGCCGGCGTGGTCGACCAGCAGGCCGGCCGCCGCCGAGCCCGCGGCTGCGCCGAGCACGATCGACGTCGGGCCCCATGCGTAGGCCTCGCCGGCCATGCCCGCGGGCGCCGCCGCGCCGAGCAGCTGCCCGCCGGCCGAGGCCATCGGCGCGATCGCCGCGCCGGCCGGGAGCAGCAGCGCCGCCATCGCGAGCATCGAGCCGGCGAGCAGCAGCGGCGCCATCGCCACGGCGAGCAGCCAGACCAGGCCCGCCCAGACTTGCGCGAGCGGCCGCGACCAGGCCCGCGCGCCATAGGCGATCCCGCCGAGCGCGCTGCCGACCGACCACACCGAGATCAGCGCGCCCGCCGACGCGGCCGCGCCGTGATCCGACGCGAACGACGGCAGCGCGACCTCGATCGCCCCGATCGCGAAGCCCGCCGGCAGCATCGCCGCGACGACGGTCGCGATCGCCGGGCTGGCGAGCACGCCGAGCGGATGGGCGACGTGCGCCCGCTCGCCGCCGACGGGCCAGCGCGCGACGGCGGGCGAGGCCACGAAGGCCAGCCCGCCGACCGTCACCAGGATCGCCGCCGCGACGAGCGCGGCCTGCGGCGCGAGCAGCGCGACGAGCCCGGCCGTCAGCAGCGGGCCGAGCGTGAAGCTGAGCTCGACGAGCACGGAGTCCAGCGCGAACAGGGTCGGCAGCAGCGCCGCGTCGTCGACGAGCAGCGGGAACAGGCCGCGCAGCACCGACGCCCACGGCGGCTGGCCGAGGCCCATCGCGGCCGCCGCCAGCACCAGCAGGCCGCCGGAGGCCCCCGACAGGCCCAGCGCGACGAGCGCCGCGGCCGCGGCGGCCTGCACGACGACCAGCCGGGGGAAGACCGCGCGCGGTCCCCGCCGGTCGACGAGCCGCCCGAAGCGCACGCCGGCCAGCGCGACGACGACCGAGAAGGCCGCGACGGCCGCGCCCGCCGTCGCAAACGAGCCCGTCTGCGCGCGGACGAAGAGCACGATCGAGAGGCCGTTCATGCCGACCGGCAGGCGTCCCACCGCCGCGGTGGCGAGCAGTCGCGGCATGCCGGGCGCCGAGAGCGCCGCCCGGTAGCGCGCGGCGCCGGTCAAGCGGCGCTCGCCGGCGCGCCGGCGATGCCGAGCTCGTCGGCGCGCTCCTGCAGCGCCGCGATCACGAAGGCGACGTGCTCGTCGAAGTCGACGCCGAGCCCGGCGGCGCCGTCGCGCACGTCGTCGCGGCTGACGGCGGCCGCGAACGACGGCTGCTTGAGCTTCTTCTTGACCGACTTGGGCGTCAGGCCGCGGATGCCCTCGGGGCGGACGTAGGCGCAGGCGAGCAGGAAGCCCGACAGCTCGTCGACCGCGAACAGCGCCCGCTCCATGTCGCTGTCGCGCGAGATGCCGAGGAAGTCGGCGTGCGAGCCGATCGCGCGGACGACCTCGGGCGGCGCGCCGATCGACTCCAGGTGGGCCATGATCGAGCGCGGATGACCGCGCTCGGGGTCGTCCATGTCGGGGAAGCGCTCGTAGTCGGCGTCGTGCAGCAGCCCGGTGACGGCCCACAGCTCCTCGTCGCCGCCCAGCCGCCGCGCGTAGGCGGCCATCGCCGTCTCGACGGCCAGGCAGTGGCGGCGGAGGCTGTCGGACTCGACCCATTCGGCAAGCAGGTTCCAGGCCCGCTCGCGCGAAATCCGCTGCGACATGGCTGTTACCCTAGCCACTCGCCGGCCACCAGCCCCGGCGACCGCCCGCACCATGGAGAAGTTCGTCATCGAAGGCGGCGTCCCGCTGGCCGGCACGATCACGCCGGCGGGCAACAAGAACGCCGCGCTCCCGATCCTCGCGGCCTCGCTGCTCACCGAGGACGAGGTCGTCGTGCGCAACGTGCCGCGCATCGAGGACGTCGCGGCGATGCTCGACCTGCTCGCGCAGCTCGGCGTCGCGGTCGAGTGGCGCGGCGAGCACACCGTCGCGCTGCGCGGCGCCGGCGTCGACGGCGAGGCGGAGGTCGACCGCGACCTGGCCGAGCGCATCCGCGCGTCGTTCCTCGTCGCCGGGCCGCTGCTGGCGCGCTTCGGGCGCGCCGTGATGCCGCCGCCGGGCGGCGACGTGATCGGCCGCCGGCGCCTGGACCCGCACCTCGACGCGTTCGCCTCGCTGGGGGCGACCTACGAGTTCGACCACGACATCGCGATCGAGGCGCCCGCGGGCGGCCTGCGGGCGTCCGACGTCTTCATGGACGAGCCGTCCGTGATGGCGACGGAGAACGCGCTGCTGGCGGCGGCGCTGACGCCCGGCGTGACCGTGATCGGCAACGCCGCCTGCGAGCCGCACGTGCAGGACCTCGCGCGCATGCTCTCGTGCATGGGCGCCGAGGTGCACGGGATCGGCTCCAACGTGCTCACCGTCCGCGGCGTGGGCCGGCTGCACGGCTGCGAGCACACGATCGCCCCCGACCACATCGAGGTCGGCTCGTTCATGGCGCTCGCCGGCGTCACCGGCGGCGAGCTGCGGATCAAGGACACCAACCCCGACGACCTGCGGATGATCCGCCTCGTGTTCGAGCGCCTCGGGCTGCGCTCCGAGCTCGACGGCGCCGACGTGCTCGTCCCCGGCGAGCAGCAGCTGATCGTCAAGCGCGACATGGGCGAGTACAAGAGCAAGGTCCAGGACGGGCCGTGGCCCGCGTTCCCGGCCGACCTGACGTCGGTCGCCGTGGCGCTGGCGACCCAGTGCGCCGGCTCGGTGCTCGTGCACGAGTGGATGTTCGAGAGCCGCCTGGTCTTCACCGACAAGCTGATCTCGATGGGCGCCGACATCGTCCTCTGCGACCCGCACCGCGCGATCGTCACCGGGCCGTCGCGGCTGCGCGGCGAGCGGCTGTCCTCGCCCGACATCCGCGCCGGCATGGCGATGCTGATCGGGGCGCTGGCCGCCCAGGGCCGCTCGGAGATCCACGACATCCGCCAGATCGACCGCGGCTACGAGCGCATCGACGAGCGCCTGCGCGACCTCGGCGCGCGGATCGAGCGCGTGCCGGTCGACGGCGTACTCGTCCACGCCTAGCCTCCGACGGCGAGGAGACACTGCCGTGATCCATCCGATCCCCTCGGGGACGCGCGACGTCCTGCCCGACGAGATGCGCGAGCTGCGCAGGATCACCGCTGCGCTGAGCTCGGTCTACGAGGCCGAGGGCTACGGCGAGGTCTGGACGCCGGCGCTCGAGTACGAGGACGTGCTGCGCCGTGCCGGCGACGGGGCGCAGATCGGCTACCGCGTCGTCGACGACCACGGCGCCGTGCTCGCGCTGCGCTCGGACATGACCGTGCCGATCGCGCGGCTGGTCGCCACGCGCTACGCGAGCGCGCAGCCGCCGCTGCGCTTCTCCTACACGGCCCACGCCTACCGCGCCGTGCGCCCCCACCGCGGGCAGATGCGCGAGTTCCTGCAGTCGGGGGTCGAGCTCGTCGGCGCGCCCGCGCCGGAGGGGACGGCGGAGCTGCTGGGCGTGCTGTGCCGCGCGCTGGACGCCACCGGCCTGCGCGGCTACCGCATCGCGCTCGGCGACGCGTCGCTGTACCCGGCGCTGATCCGCGCGCTCGAGCTCGGCGAGGAGACCGAGCGGCGGCTGCTGCACGAGCTCGTCACGCGCGACTTCGTCGGGCTCGAGCGGGCGGTGCGCGAGCTCGGCCTGCCGGACGAGAAGGCCGAGGCGCTGTTGTCGGTGCCCCGGCTGCGCGGCGGCCCCGAGGTGCTCGACGCCCGGGTGGGCGGGTCGCATCTGGCCGACGCGGTCGACGGCCTGCGCCGGCTGCTCGGGCTGCTCGACGCCGCCGTCGCCGACCGGGTGATCTTCGACCTCGGGCTGTCGCGCGGCCTGGGCTACTACACGGGCGCCGTCTTCGACGTGCTCGACGCGGGCTTCGGCGCGCCGCTCGGCGGCGGCGGGCGCTACGACGACCTGCTCGGGCGCTTCGGGCGCTCGCTGCCCGCGGTCGGCTTCGCGCTCGGCGTCGACCGCCTGCACCTGGCGCTGATGGAGGCGACCGGGTGAACGGCCTGACGATCGCCGTCCCGCGCGGCGCGCTGTTCGCCGAGACGCTCGACGCGCTCGCCGCGATCGGCGTCGACGTCGATCCCGTGCGCGCCAACGACCGCCGGCTGCTGTTCGAGGAGTCGGGGATCGTCACGATGCGGCCGTCCGACGTGCCGACCTACGTCGAGGCGGGCGCCGCCGACGTCGGCATCACCGGCAAGGACGTCCTGCGCGAGCAGTCCGAGCGCGAGGTCTACGAGCTGCTCGACCTCGGCTACGGGCGCTGCACGATGGTGCTCGCCACGGTTGCGGGCGAGCCGGGCGGGCGGGACCCCGTCGCCGAGGCGCTGCGCCGCGCCGGCGTCGTGCGCGTCGCGACCAAGTACCCGCGCACGGCGAGCGCGTACTTCGAGCGGACCGGCCGCCAGGCGGAGATCGTCGAGGTCAAGGGCTCGGTCGAGCTGGCGCCGCTGACCGGGCTGGGGGAGGCGATCGTCGACCTCACGCAGACCGGGACGACGCTGCGCGAGAACGGGCTCGTCGTGCGCGAGGAGCTGTTCGTCTCGACCGCGCGGCTGATCGCCAACCCGGTCGCCCACAAGCTCAAGGCCGGGGCGATCGACGAGGTGCTGGAGCGCCTGCGTGCGCGTCGCGCGGCTTAGCGGCCCGGATGCCGCGGCGGCGCTGCGGGCGCTGGCGCCGGGCGGCGCGTCGGTGCGCGCCGAGGTCGAGCGGATCGTCGAGCAGGTGCGCTCCGGCGGCGACGAGGCGCTGCGCGAGCTCGTCGCGCGCCTCGACGGACTCGGACCCGACCCGCCCCCGCTGCGCGTCGAGCCGCACGAGCTCGACGCGGCCGTCGCGGGGCTGCGCGGCGACGTGCGCGCCGGCCTCGAGACGGCGATGGCCAACGTCGCCGCGGTGGCGAGCGCGAGCCTCGGCGACGATGCCGAGGTCGTGCTGCCGCAGGGCCAGCGGATCCTCGTGCGCGAGCTTCCCGTGCGCCGCGCGGCGATCTACGTCCCGGGCGGCCGCGCGCCGTACCCGTCGACGGTCGTCATGGGCGTCGTCACGGCGCAGGTCGCGGGGGTCGAGAGCATCGCCGTCTGCGCCCCCGGCTCGCACGAGGTCATCCTCGCCGCCTGCGCGCTGTGCGGGGTCGACGAGGTCTGGCGGATGGGCGGCGCGCACGGCGTCGCGGCGCTCGCCTACGGGACGGCGACGGTCGAGCGCGCCGATGTGATCGCGGGCCCCGGCGGGCTCTGGGTGCAGGAGGCCAAGCGGCTCGTCTCCGGCGACGTCGGGATCGACGGCTTCCTCGGGCCCAGCGACGTCGTCGTGATCGCCAGCGCGGGCGCCGACCCGGGCCTCGTGGCGCTCGACCTGCTCGCCCAGGCCGAGCACGGCGAGGGCACGATCGTGGCCGCCGTGTCCGACGACGCCGCGCTGCTCGACGTGGTCGCGGCGCGGCTGCAGGAGGCGCCCGAGACCGGGGCCGCCGCGGGCCTCGTCGCGGTCGCCGACGCCGCCGAGGCGCTCGCCGTGGCCGAGGCCTTCGCGCCCGAGCACCTCGAGCTGGTCGGCGCCGCGGCCGAGGCGCTGGCGCCGCGCGTGCGGGCCGCGGGCTGCGTGTTCGTCGGCGCAGCCGGGGCGACCGCGTTCGGCGACTACGTCGCGGGCTCCAACCACTCGCTGCCGACGGGCGGCGCGGCGCGCTTCGCCTCGGCGCTGTCGCCGCGCGCCTTCCGGCGCCGCATGGCCGAGGTCCACGTC
>DASZVK010000011.1:0-13275 GCA_035547175.1 Solirubrobacteraceae bacterium | reverse complement strand
GCCGCACCGCGGCGTCAACCCGGACGAGGTCGTGGCCGTCGGCGCCGCCATCCAGGCGGGCGTCCTGGCCGGCGACGTCAAGGACGTGCTGCTGCTCGACGTCACCCCGCTCACGCTCGGCATCGAGACCAAGGGCGGCGTCATGACGCGGCTGAACGAGCGCAACACGACGATCCCGACGCGTAAGTCGGAGGTCTTCTCGACGGCCGAGGACAACCAGCCGTCGGTCGAGATCCACGTCCTCCAGGGCGAGCGCGAGATGGCCGCCTACAACAAGACGCTGGGCAAGTTCCAGCTGACCGGCATCCCGCCGGCGCCGCGCGGCGTGCCGCAGATCGAGGTCGCCTTCGACATCGACGCCAACGGCATCATCAACGTCTCGGCCAAGGACCTCGGGACGGGCAAGGAGCAGAAGGTCGAGATCAAGGCCGGCTCGGGCCTCTCCGACGAGGAGATCAAGAGCATGGTCGCCGACGCCGAGACGCACGCCGAGGACGACCGCCGCGCTCGCGAGCTCGCCGAGGCCCGCAACAACGGCGAGAACGCCGCCTACCAGGCCGAGCGCCAGCTCAAGGAGCTGGGCGACCAGGTCGACGAGGCGTCGAAGTCGCAGATCGAGGCCGCGATCAAGGAGGTGCGCGACGCGCTCGGCTCCGAGGACCCGGTCGAGATCAACGCCAAGACGCAGGTGCTCCAGGAGTCCTTCCACAAGGTCAGCGAGGCGATGTACGAGCGCGCGCAGGCCGCGGCCGCCGAGGCGCCGAGCGGCAACGGCGCGGGCGCGTCGTCGGAGGCGGCCGACGAGGAGGACGTCGTCGATGCCGAGGTCGTGGACGAGGGGCGCTAGGTGCCCGAGGGTCCGAGGATCAACGAGGACGAGGCCGCCGCCTGGGCCCAGGCGGCGGCTGCCTCCGAGGCGGCCGCTGACGACGACGGGCTGCGAAGCGCACCCGATGCGGACGTTTCGCAGCCCATGGAGGCCGAGCCGCAGGAGGACGAGCCCGACTGGCACGACCTCGCGCTGCGCAAGGCGGCCGAGCTGGAGAACGTGCGCAAGCAGACCGCCCAGCGCGTGCAGAAGGCCACGCGCGACGGCATGCGCCGCGTGGCGCTGGAGCTGCTGCCCGCGCTCGACGACTTCGAGCGCGCGCTCGCGCACGCCGAGGCCGAGGAGTCCGACCTCGAGCACCACCTGACCAAGGGCATCCGCCTCGTCCAGGAGCAGCTGCTGGCGGCGCTGCGGCGCGCCGGCATCGAGTCCTACACCTCGGTCGGCGACGAGTTCGACCCGCACCTGCACGAGGCGGTCGCGACGGCGCCGACGCCGGGCGCGAGGAGCGGCACGGTCGTCGAGGTCTTCCAGGCCGGCTACCGGCTGGGCGACGACGTGCTGCGCGCGGCCAAGGTCGTCGTGGCGGCCTAGGGAGGGCGGCGAGCGATGGCCGAGCAGGACCTCTACAAGATCCTCGGCGTCGACCGCAAGGCGTCGGCGGACGAGATCAAGAAGGCCTACCGCAAGCTCGCGCGCAAGTACCACCCGGACGCCAACCAGGGCGACAAGGAGGCCGAGACCCGCTTCAAGGAGATCTCGGCCGCCTACGACGTCCTCTCGGACCCCGAGAAGCGCAAGCAGTACGACCGCGGCGGCCTCGGCGCGTTCTTCGGCCAGGGCGCCGGCGGCGCGGGCGGCGGCTTCGAGGCCGGCGACCTCGGCGACCTGCTGTCGAGCCTGTTCGGCCGCGCGAGCGGCCGCCAGGGCGGCGCGTCGAGCCGCAAGCCGCGCGCCGAGCGCGGCGGCGACCTCGAGGCGTCGGTGTCGATCAGCTTCGCGCAGTCGGTCGCCGGCGCGCAGGTGCCGCTGACCGTGCCGACGACCGCGGTCTGCGCGACCTGCAACGGCACCGGCGCCAAGCCGGGCACGAGCCCGCGCACCTGCCCGCGCTGCCAGGGCCGCGGCGTCGAGGCGCAGGGCCAGGGGTTCTTCTCGATCTCCCAGCCCTGCCGCCAATGCCACGGGCGCGGCGTGATCGTCGAGCAGCCGTGCGCGACGTGCGGTGGCACGGGCGCCACGCGGACGGTCAAGAAGTACCGCGTCAACATCCCCGCCGGGGTGCGCGAGGGCTCGCGCGTGCGGCTCGCCGGCAAGGGCGAGCCGGGGCGCAACGGCGGCCCGCCGGGCGACCTCTACGTCGTCACGCACGTCGACCCCTCGCCGGTCTTCCGGCGCAAGGGCGACAACGTCGAGGTCGAGGTCCCGCTGACGATCCCCGAGGCGCTGCGCGGCGCCGAGGTCGAGGTGCCGACGCTCGACGGCCGCAAGACGCTGCGCGTCGCCGCGGGCACCAGGCACGGCACCGTCCAGCGGCTGCGCGGCGAGGGGCCGCCCAGGCTCGGCCGCAAGGACCGCGGCGACATCCACTACCGCTTCGTCATCGACGTGCCGTCGAAGCTCTCCAAGGAGCAGTCCGAGGTGGTCGACAAGCTGTCGAAGGTCATGAACGGCGACCCCCGCGCCAAGCTCTTCGCGGCCGCGGGCGGAGGCGGGTCCTGATGGCGACGCGGCGCACGCGCGCCTCCGCGCGCGTCGAGGTCTCGGCCGACCGCGGCGTGTTCATGATCTCCGTCGCCGCCGAGCTGGCGGACATGCACCCGCAGACGCTGCGCATGTACGAGTCGCGCGGCCTGATCGAGCCGCAGCGCTCGCCCAAGGGCACGCGCCTGTACTCGCGCAAGGACGTCGAGCGCCTGCGCCGCATCCAGGAGATGACCAACGAGCACGGGCTCAACCTCGCCGGCGTCGAGCGCGTGCTCGAGCTCGAGGCCGAGCTCGAGCGCGCCCGCCGGCGCGTCGAGACGCTCGAGCGCCGCGCGTCCCAGCTGCAGGAGGAGATCCGCCAGCTCGAGGCGCTGCGCGAGCGCGTCCGCGCGGACATCGTCCGGATCCCCAAGGGCGGCGACCTCGTGCGCGCCAAGGACGCGCGCTCGCCGTTTCGCATCCCGGTCTCGCGCGAGGGCGACGGCTAAGCTGTCCTTGACAGGAAATCTGAGTCGGCTACACTGAGATCTACATGCAAGCCGACCGCTTCACGATCAAGTCCCAGGAGGCGCTGCGCGCCGCGCTCGACCTCGCCGCCGAGCGCCGTCACGCGCAGGTCGCTCCCGACCACCTCCTGTCCGCGCTGCTCGACCAGGCCGACGGCATCGTCGACCCGGTCCTGCGCAAGGTCGGCGCCTCGATCGACGCGCTGCGCTCCGACGTGCGCGCCGCGATCGACGCGCTGCCGACGCTCTCCTCGCCGGCCGAGCCGACGACGTCGCCCGAGCTGATGGGCACGCTGCGCGCGGCCGAGCGGGAGATGCGCGAGCTCAAGGACGAGTTCGTCTCCACCGAGCACCTGCTGCTGGCGCTCGCCGAGCAGGTCGAGGCGCTGAAGCGCAACGGCGCCGACCGCGAGACGCTGCGGCGGGCGATCGCCGAGGTGCGCGGCTCGCACCGCGTCACCGACCAGTCGCCCGAGGACAAGATCCAGGCGCTCGAGCGCTTCGGCCGCGACCTAACCGAGGCCGCGCAGGACGGCAAGCTCGACCCGGTGATCGGCCGCGACGACGAGATCCGCCGCGTCATCCAGGTCCTCTCGCGCCGCACCAAGAACAACCCCGTGCTGATCGGCGAGCCGGGCGTCGGCAAGACGGCGATCGTCGAGGGCCTCGCCCAGCGGATCGTCGACGGCGACGTCCCCGAGTCGCTGCGCGACCGGCGCGTGATCGCGCTCGACATCGGCGCGCTGCTGGCCGGCTCGAAGTACCGCGGCGAGTTCGAGGAGCGCCTCAAGGCCGTCCTCTCGGAGGTCCAGGAGGCCGGCGGCGGCGTGATCCTGTTCCTCGACGAGCTGCACACGATCGTCGGCGCCGGCGCCGCCGAGGGCGCCGTCGACGCCGCCAACCTGCTCAAGCCGATGCTCGCCCGCGGCGAGCTGCGCGCGGTCGGCGCGACGACGCTCGACGAGTACCGCAAGCACATCGAGAAGGACGCCGCGCTCGAGCGCCGCTTCCAGCCCGTGCTGGTCGGCGAGCCGAGCGTCGAGGACGCGATCGCGATCCTCCGCGGGCTCAAGGAGCGCTACGAGGTCCACCACGGCGTGCGCATCCGCGACGACGCGCTGATCGCCGCGGCGACGCTCTCGGACCGCTACATCGCCGACCGCTTCCTGCCCGACAAGGCGATCGACCTGGTCGACGAGTCGGCCTCGCGCCTGCGCATCGAGATCGACTCGCTGCCGACCGAGATCGACGAGGTCGACCGCCGCGTGCTGCAGCTCGAGATCGAGCTGACGTCGCTGGCCAAGGAGACCGACGAGGGCTCCGTCGCGCGGCGCGAGGCGCTCGAGCGCGAGCTCGCCGAGCTGCGCGAGCAGAGCGCCGGCATGAAGGCCGAGTGGCAGGCCGAGAAGGACGCGATCCAGGGCACGCAGCAGCTGCGCGAGCGCCTCGAGCAGGCCCAGCGCGAGCTGGCCGCGGCCGAGCGCGCCGCCGACCTCGAGGCCGCGGCGCGCCTGCGCCACGGCGAGATCCCGGTCATCCAGCGCCAGCTCGACGAGGCCCAGGAGCGCGAGGACCAGGCGGCCGGGTCAAGCGCGCGCCCGAAGTACCTCCAAGAGGAGGTCACCGCCGAGGACATCGCCGAGGTCGTCTCGCGCTGGACGCACATCCCCGTCAGCCGCCTGATGGAGGGCGAGGTCGAGAAGCTCGTCCACATGGAGGAGCGCCTGCACGAGCGCGTCATCGGCCAGGACGAGGCCGTCGCCGCCGTCAGCTCCGCGCTGCGCCGCTCGCGCGCGGGCCTGGCCGACCCCGACCGCCCGATCGGCAGCTTCCTGTTCCTCGGCCCGACCGGCGTCGGCAAGACCGAGCTGGCGCGGGCGCTGGCCGAGCTGATGTTCGACAAGGCCGACGCGATGGTCCGCATCGACATGTCCGAGTACATGGAGAAGCACGCGGTCTCGCGCCTGGTCGGCGCGCCCCCCGGCTACGTCGGCTACGACGAGGGCGGCCAGCTCACCGAGGCGGTCCGCCGCCGGCCGTACTCCGTGGTCCTGCTCGACGAGATCGAGAAGGCCCACGCCGACGTCTTCAACATCCTGCTGCAGGTGCTCGACGACGGCCGCCTGACCGACGGCCAGGGCCGCACCGTCGACTTCAAGAACACCGTGCTGATCATGACCTCGAACATCCCCGGGGGCCGGGTCGGCGCCGAGGCGCACTTCAAGCCCGAGTTCATCAACCGGCTCGACGACATCATCGAGTTCCACAGCCTCGACCGCTCGCAGATCGGCGAGATCGTCGACCTCCAGGTCCAGCGCGTGCTCGACCGGGTGGCCGAGCGCGGGATCGCCGTCCACCTCGGCGACGACGCCCGCACGCTGCTGGGCAACCTCGGCTACGACCCGACCTACGGCGCGCGGCCGCTGAAGCGCACGATCCAGAAGCACCTCGTCGACGCGCTCGCGCTGAAGATCCTCGAGGGCGAGATCCGCGACGGCGACGCGGTCGAGGTCGGCACGGCCGGCGGCGAGCTGACGTTCGCGAAGGCTCCGAGCGCGTCCGCGGTCGGCGCGGCGGCCTGACGCGTCGCCCGCGGCGCCGCCGACTGGCAGACTTGCCGCCATGCCGACGTACATCCTGCTGACGACGCTGACCGCCGACGGCGTGCAGACGATCAAGAACAACCCCTCGCGCATCCGCGAGGTCAACCGCGAGATCGAGCAGCAGGGCGCGACCGTCACGCAGCAGTGGGCGACGCTCGGCCGCTTCGACTTCGTCAACGTCGTCGAGGCCCCCGACGAGGCGACGATCGCGCGCGTCTCGCTCGAGCTGGGGTCGCGCGGGACGGGCAAGTACGAGACGCTCGTGGCGATCCCGATCGACGACTTCATCGCCTCGCTGTGACGCGGGCGTCGCTGCGGCGAGGACGCTGACATGAGGGTCCTCGTCGTCGGCTCCGGGGGCCGCGAGCACGCGATCGTGCGGGCGCTGCTGCGCTCGCCGCAGGCGCCCGAGGTGCTCGCCGCGCCCGGCAACGCCGGGATCGCGCGCGACGTGCGCACGGCCGACGTGCCGGTCTCGGACGTGCCGGGGCTCGTCGCGCTGGCGCGCGCGGAGGCCGTCGACCTGGTCGTCGTCGGCCCCGAGGCCCCGCTCGTCGCCGGGCTCGTCGACGCGCTGGCCGAGGCCGGCGTCGCGGCCTTCGGGCCGACCGCCGCGGCGGCGCGGCTGGAGGGGTCCAAGGCGTTCGCCAAGGAGGTCATGGAGGCGGCCGGCGTGCCGACCGCGGCGTGGACGCGCGTGACGACGGTCGCCGACGGGCTGCGGGCGATCGCGGAGCTCGGCGGCCATCCGGCGGTGATCAAGTGCGACGGCCTGGCCGCCGGCAAGGGCGTGGTGATCGCCGCCGACGAGCGGGCCGCGCGCGAGGCGCTCGAGGACGTGCTCGAGCGGCGCGTGTTCGGCGAGGCCGACGTGATCGTCGAGCAGCACCTCGCCGGCGAGGAGCTGTCGCTGCTGGCGCTGTGCGACGGCGTGCGGGCGCTGCCGATGGACGGCGCGCAGGACTACAAGCGGATCTTCGACGGCGACCGCGGCCCCAACACGGGCGGCATGGGCTCCTACTCGCCGGTGCCCGGCGTCGACGCGGCGCGCGTGCGCGAGATCGCGGCGCTCGTCCACCAGCCGGTCGTCGACGAGATGGCGCGCCGCGGCACGCCGTTCCACGGCGTCCTCTACGCCGGCCTGATGCTGACCGCCGACGGACCGAAGGTGATCGAGTTCAACGCCCGCTTCGGCGACCCCGAGACGCAGGCGCTGCTGCCGCGGCTGCGCTCCGACCTGCTCGCGCTGGCGCTCGCCGCGACGCGACCCGGCGGGCTGGAGGGCGTCGAGCTGGAGTGGGACGAGCGCCCGTCGGTCAGCGTCGTGCTCGCCAGCGCCGGCTATCCGCGGACGTCGTCGTCGGGCGACCCGATCTCCGGCCTCGACGAGGTCGACGGCCTCGCCGAGGTCACGCACGCGGGCACCGCGGCGCGCGACGGCGGGATCGTCACCGCGGGCGGCCGCGTGCTCAACGTCACGGCGCTCGGCGAGAGCTTCGCGCGGGCGCGCGAGGCGGCCTATGCTGCCGCCGACCGCATCACCTTCGACGGCCGCCAGATGCGGCGCGACATCGCGCTGCGGGCGGCGGAGCGCAGCGAGTGAGCCAGACCCCACCAACCCCCGCCACGGAGCCCCGGACCGAGACGGCCGACCTCGAGGCCCTCGAGGAGGGCGCCCCGCGGGTCGGGATCATCATGGGCTCGAAGTCCGACATGGACGAGATGCAGAAGGCCGGCGACGTCCTCGAGCAGGCCGGCGTCCTCTACGAGATCCGCGTCATGTCGGCGCACCGCGACCCGGAGCTCGTCGCCGACTACTGCCGCAACGCCCGCATGCGCGGGCTGCGCGTGCTGATCGCCGGCGCGGGCCTGAGCGCGGCGCTGCCCGGCGTGGCCGCCGCGCACACCGACCTGCCGGTGATCGGCGTGCCGCTGTCGTCGCGGCTGTCGGCCGCGGGCGGGCTCGACGCGATCCTGTCGGTCGTCCAGATGCCGCCCGGCGTGCCGGTCGCGGCGGTCGGCCTCGACAACGCGCGCAACGCGGCGCACCTGGCGCTGCGGATCCTCGGCTCCTAGCCGGCCGCCGTGCCGGACGAGCCCCTCGACCTCGGGCGCCCACGGGACCTCGCGGGACTCGCGCGCGCCACGCTGGCGGTCCAGCGGCGCTGGTTCGCCGTGCTGTTCTCGGTCACGGCGATCGTGTCGGTGCCCGTCTACCTGCTCGTCGAGGGCGTCTGGGGCCGCCAGCTCGCCGACGGCCCCGACGCCGACGCGTCGTCGGCGGCCACCGCGGCGATCCTGATCGGCTTCGTCGTGACGGCGGCGGTCGCCGCCCTGCACGTGCGCGTCGTCGAGCGCCTCGCCACCGGGCAGGAGCCCACGGTCGGCGGCGCGCTGCGCGCCGCGGCCGCGGCGCTGCCGGCGGCGATCGCCGTGACCGCCCTGTACGTGCTCGGCGTCGCGGCGGGGACGCTGCTGCTCGTGATCCCGGGGATCTGGCTCGCCGTGCGCTGGTCGGTCGCGACGCAGGCGGCGGTCGCCGAGGGGCTCGTCGGCCCGGCCGCGCTGGCCCGCAGCGCCGAGCTCGTGCGCGGCCGCTGGTGGGTCGTCCTCGGTCGCGTGATCGCCGCCGGGGTGGCGATCGGCATCGCGATCGAGATCCCGGTCCTGATCGCCGGCGCGGTCCACGCGCCGTGGGCCTACGTCGCGATCCGCGCCGTGCTCGACACGGTCGAGCGCTCGGTGATGGCGACGTTCTCGGTGCTGCTGTACTTCTCGCTGCGCGCCGACGCGCATACGCTGAGCCGGTGATCGGCCGCTACACCCGACCGGAGATCGGCGCCGTCTGGACCGACGAGGCGCGCATGGAGACCTGGCGCCGCGTCGAGGTCGCCGCCTGCGAGGCCTACGCGCCGCCCAACGCGCCGACCGCCGCCGAGCTCGACGCGATCCGCGCGGCCACGTTCACCGTCGAGGCGGTCGCCGAGCGCGAGAGGGTCACCGACCACGACGTCGCCGCGTTCGTCGACGTGCTCGCCGCGAGCGCGGGCGAGGCCGGCCGCTGGATCCACTACGGGCTGACGAGCTCGGACGTGCTCGACACGGCGCTGGCGCTCCAGCTCCGCTCGGCGGGCTCGATCGTCGTCGCCGGCGCGCGCGAGCTGGTCGCGGCGCTGGCGGCGCAGGCCCGCGCGCACGTCGACACGCTCTGCGTCGGGCGCACGCACGGCGTCCACGCCGAGCCGACGACGTTCGGCATCAAGCTGGCCGGCTTCGCCTTCGAGGCGCACCGCAACGCGCAGCGCCTGGAGCGCGCGTTCGCCCAGGCGGCGACCGGCGCGATCAGCGGCGCGGTCGGCACCTACGCGACGCTCGGCCCCGAGTTCGAGGCGCGCGTGCTCGACGCGCTCAGCCTCGCGCGCGAGCCGGTCTCCACGCAGGTCGTCCCGCGCGACCGCCACGCCGAGCTGCTGCAGGCGATCGCGCTCGCGGGCGCCGGCCTCGAGCGCCTGGCGACCGAGATCCGCCACCTCCAGCGCACCGAGGTGCGCGAGGTCGAGGAGCCGTTCCGCGCGGGCCGGCAGAAGGGCTCCTCGGCGATGCCGCACAAGCGCAACCCGATCGTGACCGAGCGCATCACCGGCCTGGCGCGCGTGCTGCGCGGCTACGCCGGCGCGGCCGTCGAGGACGTCGCGCTCTGGCACGAGCGCGACATCTCGCACGCGGGCGCCGAGCGCGTGATCCTGCCCGACGCGACGATCCTGCTCGACTACATGCAGGCGCTCGCCGTGCGCGTCGTCGAGGGCATGGTCGTCCACGCCGACCGGATGCGGGCCAACCTCGACGCGACCCACGGCGCGCTGTTCAGCCAGCGGGTGCTGCTGGCGCTCGTGTCCGATCCCAGCCACCCCCTCCAGCGCGACGAGGCCTACCGCATCGTCCAGGAGTCCGCGCAGGAGGCGTGGGACACGGGCACGCCGCTGCGCGAGCTGCTCGAGCGCCGCGATCTCGGCCTCGACCTCGACGCGATCTTCGACTACGGCGCGTTCACCGCCCACGCGGCCGAGATCGTCGGCCGCCTCGACGCGATCGCCTGAGCGCCGAGGTGCCGCGCGTGGGCTCGCCGACGGCCGCGCGCGCTAGCATCGCCGCGTGACCGCGGTGGCCGACCTCCCCCTCCTCTCGTCGGGGAAGGTCCGCGACGTCTACCTCGATCCCGCCCACGACGACCGCCTGCTGATCGTCGCCTCGGACCGCATCTCCACCTACGACGTGGTCCACCCCAACCCGATCCCCGACAAGGGCAAGGTGCTCACGGGGCTGTCGGCGTTCTGGTTCGAGCGCACGGGGCACATCGTCGCCAACCACATGCTGTCGGTCGCCGAGGGCGTGCCCGACGAGGTCCGCGGCCGGGCGCTCGTCGCGCGCAGGCTGCGGATGCTGCCGGTGGAGTGCGTCGTGCGCGGCTACATCACCGGCTCGGGCTGGAAGGACTACCTCGCGACCGGCGCGGTCAGCGGCGTCGAGCTGCCCGCCGGGCTGCGCGAGTCCGAGCGCCTGCCCGAGCCGATCTTCACGCCGTCGACCAAGGCCGAGCAGGGCCACGACGAGCCGATCTCCTTCGAGCAGGCCGCCGAGCTCGTCGGCGACGCGGAGCTGATGGCGCGGGTGCGCGACGTGTCGGTCGCGCTGTACGCGTTCGCCGTCGAGCACGCGCTCGCGCGCGGGGTGATCCTCGCCGACACCAAGTTCGAGTTCGGCCTCGACGGCGCCGGCGTCCTGACCGTCGGCGACGAGGTGCTCACGCCCGACTCCTCGCGCTTCTGGCCCGCCGACGGCTACGCGCCCGGCGGCCCGCAGCCGAGCTTCGACAAGCAGTACGTGCGCGACTGGGCCGCCGGGACCGGCTGGGACAAGGCGCCGCCGGCGCCCGAGGTGCCCGCCGAGGTCGTCGAGGGGACCCGGGCGCGCTACGTCGAGGCCTACGAGCGGATCACCGGCGAGTCGTTCTCCGCGTGGCTGGAGCGGACGGCGCCGCCCGCGACCGGCGCGGAGCGACGGGCATGAGGGCGCGCGTGCTCGTGCGGCCGAAGGCCGGCATCCTCGACCCGCAGGGCATCGCCGTCGAGCGGGCGCTGCCGGCGCTCGGCTTCGAGGGCGTCTCGAACGTCCACGTCGGGCGGCTGATCGAGCTCGACGTCGAGGACCCCTCGCGCCTGGACGAGATGTGCCGGCTGCTGCTCGCCAACCCGCTGATCGAGGACTACGAGGTCCTCGGGACGACGTCGTCCGGCGCCGCGGCGTGATCTTCGGCGTCGTCCAGTTCCCCGGCTCCTGCGACGACGAGGACGCCCTGCGCGCGTGCGCGAGGGTGGGCGACGCGCGGCTGCTGTGGCACGGCTCGGGCGAGCTCGGCGACGTCGACGCGATCGTCGTCCCGGGCGGCTTCTCCTACGGCGACTACCTGCGCTGCGGCGCGATCGCGCGCTTCTCGCCGGCGATGGAGGCGGTCACGGGCTTCGCCGCGAAGGGCGGGCCGGTGCTCGGCATCTGCAACGGCTTCCAGGTGCTCTGCGAGGCAGGGCTGCTGCCGGGGGCGCTGCTCAACAACACCGGCGTGCGCTTCGTCTGCCGCCAGGTCGTCTGCGAGGTCGTCGACGTCGACAACCCGTTCACGCACGCGCTGGCCGAGGGCGAGCGGCTGTCGCTGCCGATCAAGCACACGACGGGCCGCTACTACGCGCCCGCCGAGCAGCTCGCCGAGATGGAGGCCCACGGCCAGGTCGTCCTGCGCTACGCCGAGGACTCCAACCCCAACGGCTCGGTGAACGACATCGCCGGCGTGCGCAACCGCCAGGGCAACGTCCTCGGGCTGATGCCCCACCTCGAGCACGCGGTCGAGCCGCTGCACGGCTCCGAGGACGGCCTCAAGGTCCTGCAGTCGCTGGCGGAGTCGCTCGTCGGTGCCTGAGGCGGCGCGCGCGGGCCGACCGGCGTGCGTCCCCGGCGTCGAGCAGGCCGTCGCGCTCGGCCTCACGCGCGAGGAGTACGCGCTCGTCGTCGACAAGCTCGGCCGCGAGCCCAACGAGGTCGAGCTGGCGATGTTCAGCCTGCTGTGGAGCGAGCACTGCTCCTACAAGCACTCCAAGAAGCTGCTCGTCACGCTGCCGACCGAGGGCGAGCGCGTCGTCATGGGCCCCGGCGAGAACGCCGGCGCGGTCGACGTCGGCGACGGCTGGGCGGTCGCCTTCAAGGTCGAGTCGCACAACCACCCGAGCGCGGTCGAGCCGTTCCAGGGCGCGGCCACCGGCGTCGGCGGCATCCTGCGCGACATCTTCGCGATCGGCGCGCGGCCGATCGCCGTGCTCGACTCGCTGCGCTTCGGCGAGCCGGGGTCGGCGCGCACGCGCTACCTGCTCGACCGCGCGGTCGCGGGCATCGGCCACTACGGCAACTCGGTCGGCGTCGCCACGGTCGGCGGCGAGGTCTACTTCGAGGCGCCCTACGAGACCAACTGCCTCGTCAACGCGATGGCGCTCGGCCTCGCGCGCCGCGAGGACATGGTCCGCAGCGCCGCGGCCGGCGTCGGCAACGTGGTGATCCTGTTCGGCGCCTCGACCGGGCGCGACGGCATCGGCGGCGCCTCGGTGCTGGCGAGCGCCGAGCTCGGCGAGGACGACGAGGGCAAGCGCCCGTCGGTCCAGGTCGGCGACCCGTTCACCGAGAACAAGCTGATCCGCTGCTCGCTGGAGCTGCTCGAGAAGGGGCTGCTCGTCTCCCTGCAGGACCTCGGCGCGGCGGGGCTGACGTCGAGCGCGTCGGAGATGGCCAGCAAGGGCGGGGTGGGGATCGACATCGACGTGGCGAGGGTGCCGCTGCGCGAGCCGGGCATGGCGCCCTTCGAGGTGATGGTCTCCGAGTCCCAGGAGCGGATGCTGTGCGTCGCGACGCCCGACCGGGTCGACGACGTGCTGGCCGTGTGCGCGAAGTGGGAGGTCCACGGCACGGCGATCGGCGAGGTCACCGACACGCGCCGGATGCGGATCCTCTCCGGCGAGGAGCTGGTCGGCGACGTGCCGGTCGAGGCGCTCGTCGACGACTGCCCGCTCTACGACCTCGACCCGCGCCGGCCCGACGGGCCGATCTACCCGGCGCCGGCGGCGACGCTCGACGCGGGCGCGCCGGTGCGCGAGACGCTGCTCGCGCTGCTGGCCTCGCCCAACCTCAGCTCGCGCGAGCCGCTCTTCGAGCAGTACGACTGCCTCGTCGGCGGGCGCACCGCGCGGCGCCCCGAGCAGGCCGACGCGGCCGTGCTGGCGATGCCCGGTGGCGGCGGCATCGGCGTGTCGATCGACGGCTCCGGCCGGCGCGTGGCGATCGACCCCTACCGCGGCACGATCGAGGTCGTGCTCGAGTGCGCGGCCAACCTCGCCTGCGTCGGCGCCGAGCCGATCGGGCTGACCAACTGCCTGAACTTCGGCAACCCGGAGAAGCCGCACATCGCCTGGCAGCTCACCGAGTCGATCCGCGGCCTGCGCGACGTCTGCCTGGCGCTCGGCGTGCCGGTCGTCGGCGGCAACGTCTCGCTCTACAACGAGGGCGCCGACGGGCCGATCTACCCGACGCCGGT
>DASZVK010000010.1:0-4393 GCA_035547175.1 Solirubrobacteraceae bacterium | reverse complement strand
ACCTGCGTCCAGCTCGAGCTGCTGGCCGACACGGCGGGCCGCGGCGAGCACCTGGAGGCGATCGTCGACCCGGCCGACCCGGACGCGCGCCCGGCGCCGCGGCCGGACCTGCGGCGCATGCTCGTGCCGATCGGCCCGGTCGCGGTGTTCGGCGCGAGCAACTTCCCGCTCGCCTTCGGCGTCGCCGGCGGCGACGCCGCCTCGGCGCTGGCGGCCGGCTGCCCGGTCCTCGTCAAGGGCCACCCGTGCCATCCCGGCACCGGCGAGCTGGTGGCCGCCGAGCTGGCGGCCGCGCTGGCGCAGGCGGGGCTGCCGGCGGGGACGTTCGCCCACCTGCTCAGCGCCGGCCACGAGGTCGGCGTCGCGCTCGTCGAGCACCCGGACGTCCGCGCGGTGGCGTTCACCGGCTCGCGGCGCGGCGGCCGCGCGCTGATGGACCGTGCCGCGGCGCGCCCGGCGCCGATCCCGGTGTTCGCCGAGATGGGCTCGCTGAACCCGCTCGTCGTCACCGAGGCGGCGCTCGACGCGCGCGGCGAGGCGATCGCCGAGGGCCTCGTGGCGTCCGTCTGCACGTTCGGCGGCCAGCTCTGCACCAAGCCGGGGATCGTCTTCGTCCCGGCGACCGACGCCGGCGACGCGTTCGCCGCCGAGCTGGCCGGCGCCTTCGAGCAGCGCGAGCCCGAGGTGATGCTCAGCGGCGCGATCCGCGACGCCTTCGCGGCGGGCATCGCGCGGGCCGCGGCGCTGGAGGGCGCCGAGCTGGTGGCCGGCGCCGCGGCCGGCGACGAGCCGCCGGGCTTCCGCTCGCGCCCGGTCGTGCTGCGCACGTGGGCGGACCGCATCGGCGCGCCCGGCATGGACGCGCTCGCCGAGGAGCACTTCGGCCCCGGCGTCGTGCTCGCCCGCTACGGCGCGCCCGGCGAGGTCGTCGCCGCGCTCGAGCGCCTCGGCGGCCAGCTCACCGGCACGCTGCACGCCCAGCCGGGCGAGCCCGGCGCGCGCGAGCTGTGGGACGCGCTGACGCGGGTCGCCGGCCGCGTCGTCTTCGACGGCTTCCCGACCGGCGTCTCGGTCACCTGGGCGATGCAGCACGGCGGCCCGTACCCGTCGAGCTCGGACGGCGCCCACACCTCCGTCGGCCCGACGGCGATGCGCCGCTTCCTGCGGCCCGTTGCCCTCCAGTCGGCGCCCGCCGAGCTGCTGCCCGCGGCGCTGCGCGACGGCAACCCGCTCGGACTCGCGCGCCGCGAGGACGGCGTCCTGCGGCCCTAGGGACCCGTCAAGCGCTGTCGGCGATCAGGCCCGAGAAGAACTCGACGTCCTCGCGCTCGAGCTGGCAGAACTCGAGCCAGTGGCCGAGCTCGGCGCGCATGTCGACGTAGGCCAGGCGCACGCGGCCGGCCATCGTCGCCCACGTGTCGAAGCGCAGCCCGGCGGCGTCGACGACGTCGCGCAGGCGGCTCCACTGCTCGTCGCCGGGGGCGACGGTCACGGCGACGTGGTGGAAGGCGACGGCGAACGAGCCGTCGGCCGGCAGCGCGTCGGTGTAGTAGCCGACCTCGCCGCCGAGCGGCTCGATCAGCTCGAGGATCAGGCCGCCCTTGGCCGCCATCGCGATGCGCGTCTGCCACGGCACGACCTCGTCGTCGGCGTTGCGCACGACGAACCCGTCGGTCGGGGCCTCGAGCGCATGGGTCACGCCGAAGCGCTCGGCCAGCAGCTCCAGGCCACGCTCGAGGTCGTTGGTGACGTAGCCGAGCTGCCAGACGTTGGCGAAGGCGTCGCCGATCGTCTCGATCGGGCGCGGGTCGGTGAGCAGGGCCGAGGTCGTCGGGGTCATGTGCGGTGTATACAGGGGTTCATGTCCAGCGTGGAGACGTCGGTGCAAACCGCGGAGGCCCTGTACGCCGAGGTCAGCGAGGGCTACTCGCGAGCGGTGCGCGTGGGCGAGCTGCTGGAGCGCGTCGCCGAGCTGGCGCCGGGCCGCGTGCCCGACGCGGAGGCGCTCGCCGCCGAGCGCGAGCGCAAGCTCCCCGACAAGCAGGGCGTCGAGGTCGCCCAGGGCGTCTTCCTCTCGGACGTGCTCAGCCACCCGAGGGCCGGCGCGCACCTGGTCTGGTCGATGCTGCGCCCGACCCAGGGGGCGCTCGACCGCCTCGACCGCTACGTCCAGGACGGCGAGCTCGACCTCGGCTTCGTCCACCTGCGCCGCGAGGGCCGCGTCGCCCACCTGGAGATCCGCAACCAGCGCCACCTCAACGCCGAGGACGACCTGACGCTGGAGATGACCGAGGTCGCCGTCGACGTCGCGCTGCTGGACCCGACGACCGACGTCGGCGTGATCCGCGGCTCGCTCGTCGACCACGGCAAGTACGCCGGCACGCGCGTCTTCAGCGCGGGCATCAACCTCACGCGCCTGTACCTCGGCAACATCCCGTACCGGTTCTTCGTCGACCGCGACATGGGCTACGTCAACAAGCTCATGCGCGGCCTGTCGAGCCCCGGGTTCCGGGCCGACGGCGTCGAGAGCGCCACCACGGAGATGCCGTGGATCGCCGCGGTCGAGACCTTCGCGATCGGCGGCGGCTGCCAGCTCCTGCACCCGATGGACCACGTGATCGCCGAGCGCGGCGCCCTCCTCAGCCTGCCGGCGCGCAAGGAGGGGATCATCCCCGGCGCCTCCAACATGCGCCTGCCGCGCTCGGTCGGCGACCGGCTCGCGCGCCAGGCGATCCTCTCCGGCCTCGAGTTCCGCGCCGGCACGCCGCACGGCGACCTGCTCGTCGACGAGACCGTCGAGCCGGGCGCGATCGACGAGGCGGTCGTCGCCCGCGCCGCCGCGCTCGTCGACTCGGGCCTGATCAACGCCGTCGCCAACCGCCGCGCGATCCGCGCGGGCACCGAGCCGCTCGAGCTCTTCCGCCGGTACATGGCGCTCTACGCCCACGAGGCGGCCCAGCTCTACCTCAGCCCGGCGCTGGTGGCGAACCTCGAGCGCCACTGGAAGGCGCATGAGCGCCGCATCTGAGCTCGTCACGCCCGACTGGCCCGTAGAGCGCCTGCCGCGCGAGGAGATGCGCGCGCTGCAGCTCGAGCGCCTGCGCGCGACGATCGACCACGTGCTCGCCCACCAGCCGGTGCTCGGCCCGCGCGTGCGCGCCTCGGGCGTCGCCTCGGGCGCCGACCTCGCCTCGCTCGACGACCTCGCGCGGCTGCCGTTCACCGTCAAGCAGGACCTGCGCGACGCCTACCCGTGGGGCCTGCTCGCGGTCCCGCGCGAGACGGTCCTGCGCGTGCACGCCTCCAGCGGCACCGGCGGCAAGCCGACGATCGTCGGCTTCGACGCGGGCGACATGGCGATCTGGGACGAGTGCATGGCGCGGCTCATGCACCGGGCCGGCGTGCGCGCGGGGATGGTGATCCACAACGCCAACAACTACGGGCTGTTCACCGGCGGCTTCGGCTACCACCAGGGCGGCGAGCTGCTCGGCTGCACCGTCGTCCCCGTCTCGGGCGGCTTCACCCAGCGCCAGGCGATGCTGCTCGCCGACCTGCGCGGGCAGGTGCTCGTCGCCACGCCGTCCTACGCGATCCGCATCGCCCAGGCGGTCGCCGAGGCCGGCCTGGGCCCGGACGACCTCGCGCTGGAGATCGGCCTGTTCGGCGGCGAGCCGATGACCGAGGCGATGCGCGCGCGCCTCGACGAGCAGCTCGGCCTGCGGGCGATCGACTCCTACGGCCTCTCCGAGCTCTGCGGCCCGGGCGTCGCCGGCGAGTGCGAGCGCCGCGACGGCCTGCACGTCAACGAGGACCACTTCCTGCCCGAGGTCATCGACCCCGAGACCGGGCAGCCGCTGCCGCACGGCGTCCAGGGGGAGCTGGTCTTCACGACGCTCTCCAAGCGGGCGATGCCGATGGTCCGCTACCGCACCGCCGACCTGGGGACGATCTCCGGCGATCCCTGCCCCTGCGGGCGCACGCTGATCCGGATGTCGGCGCCCGTCGGCCGCCGCGACGACATGCTGATCGTCCGCGGGGTCAACCTGTTCCCCTCCGAGGTCGAGCACGTCCTGCTCGGCGTCGAGGGCATCGCCCCGCACTACCAGCTCGTCGTCGATCGTCCGGCCGACATGGACACCCTGACCGTCCACTGCGAGCCGGCCGACCGCTTCGCCGACCTCGTCGAGCTGCGCACGCGCGCCGCCCGCGCGCTGCGCGAGCGCACCGGCATCTCGATCGACGTCCAGCTCAAGGCGCCGGGCCAGGTGCCGCGCAGCGAGGGCAAGGCCGTGCGCGTCGTCGACCTGCGCCGGCCCCGCTAGCGGCGCTCGGCCGGCCATCCCGGCCGCGGCAGCGCGAAGCCGAGCCCCTCGGCCGCGTAGGCGGCCGCCAG
>DASZVK010000009.1:0-3399 GCA_035547175.1 Solirubrobacteraceae bacterium | reverse complement strand
GCTCTCGCAGGCCGGCGTGCCCGGCGACGAGCTGGCCGCGCTCGAGCGCGACGGCGTGATCGCGCAGGCGGGCTAGTCGCGCGCGAGCGTCGCGGTCTCGGCGACGGCGAGCATCTCGGGGATCCGCACGACCTTCACGCGCGGGCGCCCGTGCGGCTCGCCGAGCTTGGTCTCGTGCGCGTCGATCGCCTGCCAGCCGCCCCAGGTGACCAGGCCCGCGACGCGCTCGGCCAGCAGCGCCTCGATCGCGCCGGCGCCGGGACGCGCCGGCCGGTTGAGCCGGCCCGCCTCGAGGTCCTCGATGATCTTCCGGCAGGTGTCGGCCGCGTCCTTCTTGTTGGTGCCGATCACGCCCGACGGGCCGCGCTTGATCCAGCCGACGCAGTACTCGCCCGCCAGCGGGGCGCCGTCGTCGCCCAGCACGCGGCCGCCGTCGTTGGCGATCAGCCCGCGCGCGTCGTCGAACGGCACCCCGGGCAGCGGGCGGCCGCGGTAGCCGATCGAGCGCACGACCAGCCCGCACTCGATCACGTGCTCCTCGCCCGTCGCCACGGCCCGCCCGGAGGCGTCGAGCGCGTTGCGCACCACCCGCAGCCCGGTCACCGCGCCGTCCTCGCTCTCGCCGACCAGCTCGACCGGCGAGTGCCAGAACTTCAGCACGACGCGGTGCGACAGGCCACGCGGCTCGCGCGCGGCGAACTCGCGCAGGATCTCGACGTTGCGCCGCTGCGTCGGCTCCATGTCGTCGGTCGGCTCGACGCCCTCCAGGTCGGCCGGATCGACGATCACGTCCGCGCGCGCCAGCTCGCCCAGCTCGCGCAGCTCCGGGTTGGTGAACGCCGCCTGCGCCGGTCCACGACGGCCCAGGATCACGACCTCCGAGACGCCCGCGCGCCCGAACGCCTCGATCGCATGATCGGCCGTGTCGGTCGGCGCAAGCTCCGACGGGTCGAGCACCAGCATCCGCGCGACGTCGATCGCCACGTTGCCGTTGCCGACCACCACCGCCCGCGAGCACGACAGGTCGAACCGGCGCTCGGCGAAGTGCGGATGGCCGTTGTACCAGGCCACGAACTCGGTCGCCGCATGCGACCCCGGCCGCTCCTCGCCCGGCACCCCCAGCCTGTTGTCCGCCGAGGTCCCCAGCGCGTAGACGACCGCGTCGTAGTGCCCGAGCAGATCCTCGCGCGAGACGTCCGAGCCCAGCTCCACCCCGCCGAAGAAGCGAAACCCCGGCCTGCGCGCCGTCTTCTCATACACGCGCGTGACCGACTTGATCTTCGGATGATCCGGCGCGACGCCCGCCCGCACCAACCCGAACGGCGTCGGCAGCACATCGATCAGATCGACCTCGAAGCCCGCCCCCAGCAGCTCCGCAGCCGTATAGAACCCCGACGGGCCCGCACCCACCACCACGGCACGAAGGATCTCCTCGCCAGCCATGGGCTCACCCTAGCCACCGGTCTGCGAGGATCGGGCGAGTGCCCGCCACACCCCGCCTGAGCGCCGGCGCGTGGCGCATGATCGTCCTCGGCGCGCTCTCGGCGGCGGGCCCCCTGTCGCACGACACGTACCTGCCGGGCCTGCCGGACCTGGCCAAGGACCTGGGCATCGGCACGTCGACGGCGCAGCTGACGCTGACCGCGTCGCTCGCCGGCCTGGCGCTGGGACAGCTCGTCGCCGGGCCGATGAGCGACCGCCTCGGACGGCGCCGCCCGCTGATCGCGGGGGCGACGGTGTTCGCCGTCGCGGCGCTCGTCTGCGGGCTGACGTCGTCCGTGCCGCTGCTGATCGGCGCCCGCTTCGTCCAGGGCCTGTCGGGCGCGGCGGGCGTGGCGGTCTCCAACGCGGTGATCCGCGACCGCCACGCCGGCGAGCGGATGGCGCGCGAGCTGTCCGTGCTGCTGGCGATCTCGAGCATCGCCCCGGTCGTCGCGCCGGTGATCGGCGGCGGCATCCTCACGTTCACGAGCTGGCGCGGGATCTTCGGCTTCGTCGCCGCGACCGGGGCGGTGATGGCGCTGCTGACGGCGGCGCGCCTGGAGGAGACGCTCCCGCCCGAGCGGCGCCACCCGGGCGGCCTGCACGCGGTCCGGGTGGCGTTCCCGCGGCTGAGGCGCGACCGGCGCTTCGTCGGCTACGCGCTCGTCACCGGCCTGTCGTTCGGCGCGATGTTCGCCTACATCGCCGGCTCGCCGTTCGTCGTGCAGGACATCTACGGCGCGTCGTCGCTCGAGTTCGCCGCCGTCTTCGCCGTCAACGGGCTGGGCATCGTCGTCGTCGGCCGCGCGACGGCGCAGCTGCTGGGCCGCTACTCGATGCACCGGCTGATGGTCGCCGCGTGCTGCCAGGCCTGGCTGGGCGCGGCGATCGTGCTCGTGAGCTGGCTCGCGCACGCCGGCATCTGGCCGCTGCTGGTCGGGCTGTTCCTGACCGTGTCCTGCATCACGGCGCTGCTGCAGAACTCGATGACGCTGGCGATGGAGCCCTACCCGGACATCGCCGGCAGCGCGTCGGCGATCGTCGGCGTGACCCGCTTCGGCATCGGCGCGCTGTGCGCGCCGCTCGTCGGCGTGGCCGGCGACGGCACCGCCCTGCCGATGGCGCTGGTAATGGTTGGGCTGACGTCGTGCTCGCTGCTGCTCGCGCTCGGGCTCCAGAGGGCCCACCTCCGTACTCCGATCAACACCCCGATCCCCACCACATGACCGATCCGACCGACCCCTCCCTGCTCGGCGTCCTCGACGCCGCCGCGGCGCTGCGCGCCCGCGAGCTCTCCGCCTCCGAGCTGCTGGCCGCCTGCCAGCAGGCGATCGAGCGGCGCAACGGCGGCGAGCCGACGTTCGACGGCGCGCCGGACGCCGTCAACGCCTGGGTGCGCCTGTACCCCGAGCTGGCCGCCGAGCGCGCGCGCGCCGCCGACGAGCGACGCGCGCGCGAGGGCGAGCGGGCGCCGCTGCTGTGCGGCGTCCCGCTCGCGCTCAAGGACCTCTACGGCATCGCCGGCCTGCCGCTGACCGCGTCGAGCCGCGTGCTCGAGGGCAACGTCGCGACCCGCGACGCGACGGCGTGGACCCGGCTGGCCGCCGTCGGCATGGTCCCCGTCGGCCACACGCACACGCACGAGTTCGCCGCCGGCGGCACGACCGACCAGGTCGGCAACCCGCACGCGCTCGACCGCAGCGCGGGCGGGTCGAGCGGCGGCTCGGCGGCCGCGCTGGCGGCCGGCATGGTCCCCGCCGCGCTGGGCACCGACACGGCCGCGTCGCTGCGCGTGCCGGCGGCGTTCTGCGGCGTCAGCTCGATCAAGGCGACCCACGGCCTGGTGCCGATCGACGGCGTGCTGCCGCTGTCGCAGTCGTTCGACCACGCCGGGCCGATGGCGCGCAGCGTCGCCGA
>DASZVK010000008.1:0-2888 GCA_035547175.1 Solirubrobacteraceae bacterium | reverse complement strand
CCGACGACGTCGCCCATGCGCGGGCGGCGGGGGTGCGCACCGTGATGGTGACCGGCGACCACCCGACGACCGCGCTGGCGATCGCCCGCGCGATCGGCATCGCGGGCCCGCGCGCCGTCGCGCTGACGGGCTCGGAGCTCGACGCGCTCGGGGACGCCGAGCTGGTCGCCCGGCTGCGCGCCGCCCCCGTCGTCGCCCGTGTGCATCCCGAGCAGAAGCTGAGGATCGTCCGCGCGCTGCGCGCCGCCGGCGAGGTCGTGGCGATGACCGGCGACGGCGTCAACGACGTCCCGGCCCTGCGCGCCGCCGACATCGGCGTGGCGATGGGCCGGCGTGGCAGCGACGCCGCCCGCGAGGCGGCCGACATGGTCCTCGCCGACGACGACTACAGCACGATCGTCGCCGCCATCGAGCGCGGCCGCGCCACCTACGACAACATCGTCGTCGCCCTGCACTTCCTGCTCGCCGCCAACCTCGGCGAGGTGGCGGCCTTCGCGCTCGCGCTGCCGGCGGGCCTGGGGGCGCCACTCGCCGCCCTCCAGATCCTGGTGATGAACCTCCTCACCGACGGGCTGCCGGCCGCCGCCCTGAGCGCCGACCGGCCGGCGGCCGGCATCATGTCCCGCCCGCCGCGGCCCGCGTCGCAGGGCCTGCTGTCGGCGATCGGCGGCGGCCGCCTGCTCTCCGGTGGCCTGGCGATCGGCGGCTGCGGCCTGGCGGCGTATCTGGTCGGCCGCGACGGTGGGCACGCCGAGGGCCAGACGATGGCGTTCGTCACGCTCGTGGCCTCCCAGCTCTCCTATGTCTTCTCGGTGCGGAGCACGGGTCCCGCGTGGCGTGCGAGCCGCAACCGGGCGCTGCTGCTGGCCGTCGCCGTCTCGGCGGCGAGCGCGGCGGCGATCGTCGCCGTCCCGGGCCTGCGGAGCGTCTTCCACGTCGCGCCGCTGTCGGCCGGCCAGCTGCTCGTCGCCCTCGCGCTGGCGGCTGCGCCCACGGCGCTCGCCGAGGCCGCGAAGGCCCGGGCGCGCCGCCGAGGTCAGCCGGCGCCGCCGCCGAGGTCCTCGGGGCTGCCGTAGGAAGGCGTGCCGGCCAGCTCGTAGGCGAGCTGGAGCGTGCCGTTGGCGTACGGCCGCGACTCGACGAGGCGCAGCCGCGCGGGCACGGTGCCCGCCCCGAACGCCCGCTTGCCGCCGCCCAGCAGGAGCGGGTACAGCCACACGCTCAGCCGGTCGACGAGATCGTGGCCCAGCAGCGACTGGACGAGGTCGAGGCTGCCGATGACGTGCACCTCATCGTGCCGTTCCTTGAGCTGCGCGACGCTCTCGGCGAGCTCGCCATCCAGCAGCGTCGAGCCGCTCCACGACAGCGGCCCGGACCGGGTGCGGCTGGCGACGTACTTCGGGACGCGGTTCAGCAGGCCCGTGAAGGAGAAGTCCTCCGGGGCGTCGGGCCAGTAGGCGGCGAATATGTCGTACGTCCGGCGCCCCAGCAGCAGCGCGTCCATGGCGGACGCCTGCTCGAACAGGACCGCGCCGGCCTCCCGATCGTGCAGCGGCATCTGCCAGCCGCCGTGCTCGAAGCCGCCCTCGCGGTCCTCGTCGGGCCCGCCGGGAGCCTGCGCGACCCCGTCCAGCGTCAGGAACTCGGTGACCGTGAGCTTGCCCATCCCGTGTCTCCTCTCTCGCGAATGCGGGTGCTCACCTGCTGAGATCCTGCGACCGGCCCGATCTCATCGGCGCCGCATGCGCAAGGCGATCGGCCCGCGCGATCGGCTCGGCGCCCTGCCGGCGCTCAACCAAGGCGGGTAAGGCACTTCTGGGCGCGTTTGGCCACGGCCTTGCGCCCGGAGTCGCGGTGGCGGCGCAGGGCCGGCAGCAGCCACGCTCGCAGTCCCGCATCGGATTCGGCGAAGCCGGTGAGCGTCTGCATGGTGTCGCCGATGACGATCCAGTCCTCGGAGGACTCGAGGTTGCGCTTGAGGATCCGGGTCGCCCGTCGACGGTCGGCTGCGCTGAGCGAGATCTCGCCGAGGATCTCGGCGAGGTGCCATTGCACCGAGGGCTGCGCGATCTCGGCCACCGGGCCGAGCAACTCGGGCGTGAACGGCTCGATCATGTCCGGGCGCCGAGCCGCGACCTTCTCGAGGCCGTCGGCGGCTCGCATCCGCACGGTCTCGTCATCCGAGAACAGGCACTCGAACAGCTCTCGGCAGCGGGAGCGGTCGGCCAGGACCGCCTCGATCACCTCGGCGATGCGGCCCAGGGAGCGCGGGTCGCCGCCCTTCAACAGCTCCGAGAAGCCCGTCGCCACGAGCATGATGATGCCGTCATCGCAGGCAGGTCGCGCACGATCTGCGCCGCCCGCACGGGTCACAGGCGCGCTTCGATGAGGGCGGCGATCTCATCGGAGGCCATGTCGGCGTAGCCCTGCTGGATGGCGACGCCGAGCGCGAGCAGGGTCTCCGCGCACTGCAGGTAGCCGTCGGCCCGCTCGCCGCCGGGATCCAGGGCGCCCGAGCCCCACGCCACGTAGCCGAGTGGACGGCCGAGGTCGGTGAGGTGCTCGGGGTCGGCGCCGCGGGCGAGCAGCAGCCGCAGCGTGCTGGCGCGGCCCCACATGCAGGCGTAGTGGATCGCGGCGCCCTCCAGGCCGGGGCTGTCGATCGGGATGCCGGCGTCGAGCAGCCGGGCGACGCGCTCGTCGGCGCCGGCGCTGGCCATCATCGGCAGCAGCTCGCGGTCGCCGGCGCGCAGCGGGCCGGGCGGCGTCGGGGCGTGCGGCCGGCCGTCGTGGACGGCACCGATCCAGGCGGCGACCGGGTCGGGCCGTTCCGGCTTGCCGCCGGCCTCCTCGAGGATCGCCATGAGCGACTCGTCGGCGCGCCGGGC
>DASZVK010000007.1:0-5560 GCA_035547175.1 Solirubrobacteraceae bacterium | reverse complement strand
ACAGCAGGCGGTCGGCCAGCGCGGCGACGCCGGCGCGCTCCATCGCGCGGCCGACGACCTCGCGGTCGGCGCGGGTCGGCCGCTGGAGCGGGCCGACGTGCGGCGAGCGCCCGATCGCGACGGCGTCGGCGACGCGCACGCCGTCGGGGACGCGCGCGCGCTGCGGCACGAACGCCCGCAGCCGCGCGAGCCGGCGGCCGCGCAGCCGCCGGACGTCGTCGCCGTTCCAGGCGATCTCGCCGGCGCTGGCGCGCTGCAGGCCGGCGACCGCGCGCACGAGCGTCGACTTGCCCGCGCCGTTGGGCCCGACGACGGCGACGAGCCGGCCGGGGGCGGCGGCCAGGTCGGCGCGCTCGACGATCGTCGTGCCGCCGATCCGCACGCAGACGCCGCGCGCCTCGAGCACCTAGACGGCCCTCCGCAGGAGCGCCAGGAACAGCGGCACGCCGATCGCGACCATGAACGGTCCGACCGGGAGCTCGACCGGCGCGGCGACGACGCGGGCGAGCGTGTCGCCGGCGGTCAGGATCGCGGCGCCGGCGAGCGCCGAGGTGGGCACGACGAAGCGGTGGCTCGGCGTGCCGCCGGCCATGCGCACGAGGTGCGGCGTGACGAGGCCGAGGAAGCCGAGCAGCCCCGCGATCGACGCCGACGCGGAGGCCAGCAGCGCGGCCGTCGCCAGCGCCGCGAGGCGCACCAGCCGCGGCCGCGCCCCGAGCGACGCGGCGACGTCGTCGCCGAGCGCGAGCCGGTCGAGCGGGCGCATCAGCGCGACGGCGGCGAGGAAGCCGGCCGCGAGGTAGGGCCAGACGACGCGCGTCGAGCTCCAGCCCTCGGAGACGAGCCCGCCCGCGATCCAGAAGATCGCCGATTGGACGCGGTCGCTGTAGATCACCATCGTCGCCGTGGTGGCGGCGAAGAAGAACGAGCCGATGCCGATGCCGGCGAGGATCAGCTTGCCGATGCTGCCGCGCTCGGAGCCCGACCAGGCGACGGCGAAGACGATCGTCGCGGCGCCGACGCCGAAGACGAGCGCGCCGACCGGCAGCAGCGCGATCGACCCGGGGAAGACGAGCAGGATCAGCACGGCGCCGAAGCCGGCCCCGCCGGTCACGCCGATCACGTCGGGCGACGCGAGCGGGTTGCCGAGCGCGCCCTGCAGCAGCGCGCCGGCGACGCCGAGGCCGGCGCCGACGAGCACGGCGTCGATCGTCCGCGGCAGGCGCAGCCCGACGACGATCTCGCGCGCGGCGCCGGCCGGCCCGCCGCCGCCGAGCAGGCGGACGACGTCGGCGAGCGGCACGTGGACGGCGCCGAGCGCCAGCGACGCGGCGACCGCCGCGAGCAGCGCGGCGGTCGCACCGCCGAGCACGAGGATCCGCCGGGCGCGCACGCTCAGTCGTGCAGGTACTTGCGCCGGACCTCGCGGATCACGTCGCCGACGTCCGGCCACGGCTCGAGCAGGTGGTCGTCGGCGGCGACGTGGATGCGCCCGGCGCGCGCCGCGCGCGTCGAGCGCCAGGCCGGGTTGTCGCGCAGGTAGGCGGCGATCCGCGGCAGGTCCGAGGGACTGCCGTGCGGGATCGCGACGATCACGTCCGGGTCGCGCTCGACGACGGCCTCGTTGGAGATCCGCGCCATCCCGCCGCTCGCCTTCAGGCCGCCGGTCAGCAGCCGCCCGCCCGCCCGCCTGACGACGTCGCCCGCCCAGCTGTTGGCCAGCGCGACGTAGGGCGTGCGGCCGACGCCGAGCACGACCATCACGGTCGGGTGGCGGCTGATGCCGGCGCGGGCCTTGGCGACGTCGGCGTCGACCTGGCGGGCGAGGGCGTCCGCCTTCGACTCGCGCCCGGTCAGCCGCCCGATGCGCCGGATCTCGGCCGACGCCTGGGCGACCGAGCGCGGGTCGCTGTCGACGACGCGCATGCCGAGGCCGCGCATCGCCTGCTCGCCGCGCTGCCAGGTGGTCGTCGAGAGGACGAGGTCGGGGGACAGCGCCGCGAGCTGCTCGATGTTCGGGCCGTTGGGGTGCGAGAGCGGCAGCACGGGGACCCCGTTCAGCGCCGCGTCGAGACGGCTCTGGCCGCCGAGCGCCTGGCCGACGCCGACGGGCACGACGCCGAGCCGCGCGAGCGTGTTGGCCGTGAACGGGGTCAGTGCGACGATGCGCTGCGGCGGCGCCTGCGCGGGCGCCGGCGCGGCGGCGCCGAGCGCGAGCGCCGCCAGCGCGACGAGCGCGGCGGACGCCCGCGCGAGCCACGCGCGGGAGAGGGATGTGCGGAGCCGGCCGATTAGGGCACCCTAACATCCTCGGCCGAATCCGTTAGGGTGCCCTAAGAATGACGACCGGAGACTCGATGACCCAGACCGCGCCGCAGCTCGACCACGAGATCGTGGGGGAGGTGCCCCCGCCTCCGCCCGGTCCGCTGCTCGTCGTCGAGCCCGGGCGCCGCCGGACCGCCGCCGAGGAGGCGAGGGCGCTCGTCGCCACGCACTCGATCTGCTCGCTGGCCACGCTCACCGCGGACGGCGACCCGTGGGCCTCGCTGGTCTCCTACGGCGCGATGGACGACGGCGCGCCGGTCCTCTACGTCTCGACGCTGGCCGAGCACGGCCGCAACCTCGCCGCCGACCGGCGCGCGTCGATCGTCGTCGCCGAGACCGTCGACCCCGACGCGGACCCGCTCGACAGCCCGCGCGTGACGCTGCTCGGCGTCGCGCACCGGCCCGAGGGCGACGAGCTCGAGGCCGCGCGCGCGGCGCACTTCGCCGCGCTGCCGATCGCGACGTCCTACCAGGGCTTCGGCGACTTCTCGTTCTGGGTGCTGCGTGTCCGGCGCGTGCGCTGGGTGGGCGGCTACGGGCGCATGGACTCGGCCGACGCCGCGTCCTACGCGGCGGCCGAGCCCGACCCCGTCGCGCCCGTCGCGCGCCAGGCGATCGCGCACCTCAACGCCGACCACGCCGACGCGCTGCTGGCGATGGCGCGCGCGCTCGGCGGCCATCCCGACGCGACCGCGGCCCGCGTCGCGCGCCTCGACCGCTACGGGATGGACCTGCTCGCCGACACGCCGCGCGGTGCGGACGCGCCGGCCCGGGTGCCGTTCGCCGAGCCGGTGGCGCACGCCGACGACCTGCGCGCCGCGACCGTCGAGCTCGCGCGCCGCGCGCGCGCTGCCTAGCCGGAGGCCGCGAGCCGCACGCCGATCACGCGCGCGGCCTCGCGCGCGTGCGCGGCGACCGACGCGATCCGGTCGCGGCGCATGCGGCTGCTGGGGCCGACGACCGACACCGCCGCGATCGCGCGCTTGCGGCCGCCGAGCTCGACGACCACCGGCGCGGCGACCGACGCGAAGCCCTCCTCGGCCTCCTCGTCGGTGAACGCGTAGCCGCGCTCGCGCACCTCGTCGAGGATCTGCGCCAGCCGCCGCGGGTCGACGACCGTGTAGCGCGTGCGGCGCCGCAGGCCGGCGGCGAAGACGGCGTCGGCCAGCGCCGGGTTGAACGCGGCGATCGCCCGGCCGGTGCTCGAGGAGTGGGCGGGCAGGCGCCGCCACTCCGGGCCGTGGAAGCGCGGGTCGAGCGTGTGGCCCTCGAAGCGGTCGAGGAACAGCACCTCGGCGCCCATCGGGATGCCGAGCTGGACGAGCTCGCGCACGCGGTCGCGCAGCGGCCCGAGGACCGGCACGCTGACCTCGTAGAGGCGCAGGCGGTTGAGCGCCATCTGGCCGTACTCGAACAGCAGCAGGCCGAGCCGGTAGCGGCCGCCGCCGCAACGCTCGAGGACGCCGCGGTCGG
Source organism: Solirubrobacteraceae bacterium (assembly GCA_035547175.1). Taxonomy (GTDB): domain Bacteria; phylum Actinomycetota; class Thermoleophilia; order Solirubrobacterales; family Solirubrobacteraceae; genus BP-464. The sequence goes on along the minus strand of DASZVK010000007.1, from coordinate 1,762 downwards.
CCATCACGGCGAGCGTCCGGCTGGCGGTGCTCTTGGCGACGCCGAGCTCGCGCGCGACGGCGCTGGGCCCGAGCTCGGGCGCCGTCGCGAAGCAGCGCAGGACCGCCAGCGCGATCGACACCGACCGCAGCCGGCCGTCCGCCGGGTCCGCGCGCGGGCCGTCCGACGCCATCGCCGCGCAAGCGTAGCTCCGGCGTTCGCCACAGGCGAACGAGGCGCTTCGCCGTGGACGACTACGGATGTACCGTCGCGCCCGTCGGCACGTCGCCGTACGAGGGAGGAGAAGAGAGTGGTTGCTGGCGATGCCGTCGCCGCCCCGGTGTGCCCGCACGCGGATCTGGGCCGCGACTTCCGGCCGTTCGACCTGGACGACCCGTTCCCGTTCCACGCGCGCGCCCGCGAGCGCACGGCGATCTTCTACAGCCCGGAGATCGACTACTGGGTCGTCACCCGCTACGAGGACGTGCGCGAGATCTTCCGCGATCCGGCGACGTTCTCCTCGGAGAACACGCAGTGGCCGTTCCGCCCGCGCCCGCCGCAGGTGCAGCGGATCCTCGACGACGGCGGCTTCTCGGTGACGAGCGGGCTGTCGGCGCGCCAGCCCCCCGACCATACGCGCCTGCGCGGCTTCGTCAAGAAGGCGTTCACGCCGCGGCGGATCGCGTCGCTGGAGCCCGACGTGCGCGAGATCGCCATGCGCACGATCGACGGCTTCGCGTCCCGCGGCCGCGCCGACCTCGTCGCCGAGCTCGCCCACGAGCTGCCGGCGCTCGTCATCTTCCGCCTGCTCGGCATCCCCGACGAGGACGTGCCGAGCGTCAAGGAGTGGGCGCAGAGCCGCGTGCTGATGAACTTCGGCGACCGGCCGCTGGCCGAGCAGGAGCACCACGCCCGCAACCTCGTCAGGTACTGGGACTACTGCCGCGAGCTGGTCGCCGCGCGCCTGGAGTCGCCGCAGGACGACCTGCCCGGCGAGCTCGCGCGGATCTACCTCGAGGGCGACCAGACGCTGACCGTCGACGAGATCGCCGGGCTCGTCTACGGCCAGCTGACCGCCGGCCACGAGACGACGACGGCGCTGCTGTCGAGCGGCCTGCGGACGCTGCTCGAGCAGCGCGAGGTCTGGGAGCGGCTGTGCGCCGACCCCGGGCTGATCCCCGCCGCGGTCGAGGAGCTCGTGCGGATCGGCACGCCGGTGTTCGCGTGGAAGCGCGTCACCAGGGCGCCGGCGACGGTCGGCGGCGTCGAGCTGCCGGCGGGGACGAAGCTGCTGCTGCTGCTGGGCTCGGCCAACCGCGACGAGGCCGTCTTCCCCGACGCCGGTCGCATCGACCTCGAGCGCGACAACGCCACGCGCCACCTGGCGTTCGGGCTCGGCATCCACTTCTGCCTCGGAGCGCCGCTCGCGCGGCTGGAGGCGAAGGTCGTCCTCGAGGAGCTGACCCGGCGGCTGCCGACGCTGCGGCTGGTCGCGGGCCAGCGGTTCTCCTACCCGCCCAACGCGACGTTCCGCGGGCCTGCGAGCGTGCTGGCCGAGTTCGAGCCGGAGGCCACGCCGCGGGGGATCGGGCTCGTCGTCGGCTTCGCGGACGCCGACCCCGCCGACGTGGCGGCGCTCGGCGGCAAGGGCGCGAGCCTGGCGAGCCTGACGGCGGCCGGGCTGCCGGTGCCGCCCGGGTTCGTCGTCACGACGCCCGCGTTCGACGCGGTGCGCGACGCCGGCGGGCTGCGCGAGCGCGTCGAGCACGCGCTCGACGGGCTC
>DASZVK010000006.1:0-20798 GCA_035547175.1 Solirubrobacteraceae bacterium | reverse complement strand
TTCTCCAGAGCCAGCGCGACGCCGTTGCGCCGGGCGTGCGCCTCCGCCGTCCGCAGCGCCTCGGCGGTCTGCCGCGTGCGTCGCGGCCGCGGCGCCGCCGCGAGCGCCGGCCCAGCCGCCACGCAGCGCACGATCCGCGCGCCGAGCGCCGGGGCAAGCTCGATCCACGCGAGCAGGTCGGCGAGCATCTCCGGCCGCGTGCCCCACTCCAGGCCGAGCGGATGCCCCCAGGCGATCGCCGGCTCGCGCCCGTCGAGCGCCTCGCGCAGCGCGCCGGCGTCGACGCGGCCGGGCGCGTCGAGGAACACGGTCTCCAGCGACAGGACCTCGGCGCCGGCGTCGAGCATCTCGGCGATCAGCTGGCCGGCGCCCGACAGCCGCGTGCCGGGATCGCGCTCTCCGGGCCGGATCTCGCCCAGCAGCCGGTGATAGCTGTAGGAGTCGATCCCGACGCGCATCGGCAGCCGCTACAGCGCCACGCCGAGCGGCTGCTCGAGCAGCGAGCGGATCTCGGCGAGGAACGCGGCGGCGTCGGCCCCGTAGAGGATGCGATGGTCGCAGGCGAGCGTCAGCGTCATCACGGGGGCGACGGCGACCTGCCCGTCGCGCACGACGGCCCGCTCGGTCGTCGCCCCGACGCAGAGGATCGCCGCCTGCGGGGCGTTGATGATCCCCTCGAAGCGGTCTATCCCGTACATCCCGAGGTTCGACACCGTGAACGTGCCGCCCGAGAGCTCCGCCGGCGCGACGGTCCCGGAGCGCACCCGCTCGGCGAGCGCTCGCGTCTGACGGGCGATCGCGCCCAGCGACTTGCCATCGGCGCCGTGCACGACCGGCACCACGAGGGCGTCCTCGGCGGCGACGGCGAAGCCGACGTTGACGTCGGCGTGCAGCTCGAAGCGGTCGTCGCGGAAGCTGCCGTTCGCCCTCGGGTGACGACCGAGCGCCACCGCGCACGCCTTGATGACGATGTCGTTGATCGAGGGCGCCGGATCGGCGATCGCCTTGAGCTCGGCGCGCAGCGCGAGCGCGGCGGTCATGTCGACGTCCACCTGGAGGGCGAAGTCGGGAACGGTCGCACGCGACTCCGCCATCCGCCGCGCGACGACCTCCTGCACGCGCGTGAGCGCCACCGTCGTGTGCTCGCCGCGGCCGCTTGCCTCGGACGCGGCGGCAGCCGTCGGCGCGGCGGCGACGACCGCACGCGCCGCGACGGAGGGGGCCGCCGGGGCCGCCGAGGCGGCCACGACGTCGGCCTTGACGACCCGCCCGTGCGGACCGCTGCCGACCAGCGCCGCCAGGTCGATGCCCAGGCGCCGGGCGGTCCGCACGGCAACCGGCGACGCGTTGACCCTCGGCGGGGGAGCCTGGGGCGCCGGAGCGGTCGCGATCGCGGACGCCGTGGCGACGGGATCGCCGACGCCGTTGCTCGCGGGCACGGCGGTCGCGGTCGCGCCCGCGGCCGCAGGCGCCTCGGAGGCAGGCGCGGAGCGAGATCCCGCGCCTCCGATGGTCGCGATCGGCGCCCCGACGGAGATCGTCTCCCCCTCCTGGGCGACGATCGAGAGCGGCCCGTCGGCGTCGGCCTCGTAGGCCATCGTCGCCTTGTCGGTCTCGATCTCGACGATCTCCTCGCCGCGGCGCACCTCGTCGCCGTCGGACTTCAGCCAGCGGACGATCGTCCCCTCCTCCATCGAGTCGGAGAGGCGCGGCATCACGACTTCGTACACGTGGTCCTCCTCGCAGGCGGCGCTGCGCTCCGGGGTCAGTAGGCGAGCGTGCGGCGGATGCCGTCGACGATGCGGTCGACGCTGGGGATCCAGAGCTCCTCCAGCGCGCCCGAGTAGGGAATCGGCGTGTCGTCGCCGCCGACCAGCAGCGGCGGCGCGTCGAGCGACTCGAAGCGATCGGCCATCAGCCGCGCCACCACCGTCGCGCCCCAGCTCCCGTCGTTCGAGCACTCCTGGACGACGACGAGGCGGTTCGTGCGGTCGACGCTGGCGCCGACCGTCTCGTGGTCGAACGGCACGACGGTGCGCGGGTCGATGACCTCGACGCCGACGCCCTCGACGGCGAGGACCTCGGCCGCCTGCTCGACGCGCAGGCGCATCATCTGCGTCGCCACGACCGTCACGTCGTCGCCGGAGCGCACGACCTCCGCCACGCCGAGCGGCGGCACGTCGGGCCGCTCGGCGATCGGGCCCTCGCTGTTGAGCAGGTGCTTGTGCTCGAACACCAGCACCGGGTCCGGATCGCGGATCGCGGCGCGCAGCAGGCCGTAGGCGTCGGCCGGCGTCGCGGGCACCGCGATCTTCAGGCCCGGGACGTTGAGGAACCAGTTCTCGACCGACTGCGAGTGCTGGGCGCCGAAGCCGGCGCCCGCGCCGTTGCCCAGGCGGATCGTGGCCGGCAGCGTCACCTGGCCGCCGGTCATGTAGCGGTACTTGGCCAGCTCGTTGGCGATGCCGTCGTAGCAGACGCCCGCGAAGTCGGCGAACATGATCTCGGCCACGGGACGCAGACCCTGCAGGGCGGCCCCGATCGCGGTGCCGATGATCGCCTGCTCGGAGATCGGCGTGTCGCGCACGCGGCGCGGCCCGAAGCGCTCGAGCAGCCCGTCGGTGAGCTTGAACGGACCGCCGGCCGCGGCGATGTCCTCGCCGAGCAGGAAGACGCTGTCGTCCTCCTCCATGGCGTCGGCCATCGCCTGGATGACGGCCTGCCGGTAGGTGATCGTGGCGGTCATGCGAAGACGTGCTCCAGTCGGGACTCGGGGGCGGGGTCGGGCCAGCTCATCGCGCGGGCCAGGGCCTCGTCGACGTTCTTCCGCGCCTCGGCGCGGATCTCGTCGCAGCGCGCCTGGTCGACGCCCGCCGCCACGAGCGCGCGCTCGTGGAGGACGATCGGGTCGCGCTCCATCCAGCGCTCGAGCTCGCCCTCGGGCCGGTACAGGCCGGGGTCGGAGCGCGAGTGGCCCTTGTACCGGTAGGTCAGCGCCTCGATGAACACCGGCCCATCGCCGGCGCGGGCGCGGGCGACCGCCTCGGCCACCGTGTCGTGGACGAGGCCGATGTCCTGGCCGTCGATCTGGATGCCCTCCAGCCCGTAGGACGCGGCCCGGTCGGCGAGCCGCTCGATCGGCGTCGTGTTGGCGATCGGCGAGTACTCGCCGTAGAGGTTGTTCTCGCAGATGAAGATCGCCGGCAGCTTCCAGATCGCCGCCAGGTTGAGCGCCTCGTGGAAGGCGCCGATGTTCGTCGAGCCGTCGCCGAAGAAGCAGACGCTCACGCCGTCGCGCCCCTCGTAGTGCTCGGCGAACGCCGTGCCGAGCACGATCGGCAGATGGCCGCCGATGATCGCGAACGACCCGATGGCGCCGACGGTCATGTCGGTCAGGTGCATCGAGCCGCCCTTGCCGGCGCACAGGCCCTCGGCCTTGCCGAGGATCTCGCCGAAGGCCCTGTCCATCGGGGCGCCCTTGGCGATCACCGCTCCGTGGCCACGGTAGGTGCAGGCCATCGTGTCGGTCGTGCGCAGCGCGCTGCACGCGCCCACCTCGACGGCCTCCTGGCCCTGGCAGAGGTGCGTCGAGCCGCGCACGAGGCCACGGGCGAACATCATGTGGCACTCGTCCTCGAACGACCGGATCTCCTGCATCGTGCGCAGCCATTCGAGCTGCGTCTCGACCGGCACGTCGGCCGCCAGGCGCGATCCGGCTGTCTTGCTGCTCATCTGTGTGGTCCTTCCGCGTGAGGTGTTTGGAGGGAGGGGAGCGGCCCTCAGTACATGAGCTGTCCGCCGCTCACGTTGATCGTCGCGCCGGTGATGTAGGACGCGTGATCCGAGGCCAGGAAGACGACGATCCCGGCCAGCTCCGAGGGCTGCGCCATGCGGCCGAGCGGGATCATCTTGACGAAGTTCGCGAGATCCTCGTCGCTCGATCCGCCGCGCATCATCGCCGTGTCGGCGGCGCCGGGCGAGACGCTGTTGACGGTGATGCCGTCGGGCGCGAGCGTCCGCGCCAGGCCGCGGCTCATCGAGACGATGCCGCCCTTGCTGGCCGAGTAGACGACGGAGCCGCCGAAGCCGCCCGTCCACCAGCCCTGCGACGTGAAGTTGATGATGCGCCCGCCGCGTCCCTGCTCGCGGAACAGGCGCGCCGCCCAGCGGTTGAGGAAGAAGGTCGCCTTGAGGTTGACGTCGAGCTGGACGTCCCAGTCCTCCTCGGTGACGTCGTCGATCGTCGCGCGCCGGCGCAGGACCGCGGCCAGGTGCGCGAGGACGTCGAAGCGCCCGAACTCGTCGAGCACGCCGCGCAGCAGCCCCTCCTGGGCGGCGAGGTCCGACAGGTCGGCGGCGATCGCGACGTGGCGGTCGGGCGACTCCAGGCCCGCGACGACCTCGTCGGCCCGCGCCTGGTCGACGTCTACGACGGCGACGCGCGCCCCGGCCGAGGCGAACGCGGCCGCGACCTCGCTGCCGATGCCGCCGGCGCCGCCCGTCACGACCACGCCGCGGCCCTCCAGCCCGATGTCCCAGGTCATGCCGAGGCCCCTCCTGTGCAGCTCATCGCGCTCCTCCTCCTGTTCCGCCCGGTCCCGGCTGGGATCGTTTCCTGCCAGGACCGGCGACTCTACCACGGCGTCCGCTCACGGGACCAGGACGGAGCGCAGGACGCGGCCGGCGCGGAGGTCCTCGAGCGCCTCGTTGGCCTCCTCGAGCGGGCGCACGCGCGCGGTCAGGTGGTCCGTGCGGACGCGCCCCGCCCGGTAGAGGTCGATGACCTCGCGGATGTCGTCGGCGGTGAAGCCGCGCGATCCCATGACCGACAGCTCGCGCCAGACGAAGTCGCTCGCACGCGCCTGGAAGGCGTCCACCGTCGTGGCGACGAGCACGATCCGCGCGCCATAGCCGCCGAGCGCGATCGCGGCCTCGTCCATCGACGCCGAAGCGGCGCACTGGACGACCACGTCCGGGCCGAGCGGGCCGCATGCCTCGGCCGCCTCCTCGAGCGTCACCGCGACGCGCGCGCCGAGCCTGCGCGCCAGCTCGCGATGCTCCTCCGAGCGGCTGATCGCGACGACGTCGGCCCCGAGGCCGGCCGCCACCTGCACCGCGTTGGACCCGATGCCGCCGATGCCGAGCACGGCGACCGTCTCGCCCGGCTGCACGCGGCCGATCTTGGCCAGCGCGTGGTACGGCGTGCCGACCGCGTCGGTGAGCACGGCGAGCGTCGCCGGGTCGATGCGGCCGGCCACCGGGATCAGCGTCTCCACGGGCCGCACGACGTACTCGGCGAAGGCGCCGTCGACGTCGACGCCCATCCGCCTCACGCCGGGCCCGAGGTTGGGCCGTGGCGCGTTCGGCGTGTTGGAGATGTAGTAGATCGCGACCTGCTCGCCGACGGGCGGCCCGTCCACGCCGGGGCCGAGCGCGTCGACGACGCCGGCCGCCTCGTGGCCCGGGATCACGGGGAACTTGTCGGGCCCGAACCCGCCCTTCTGCAGGAAGAGGTCCGAGCCGCAGACGCCGCACGCCTCGATGCGCACGCGCGCCTCCCCCGGTCCGGGCTCGGGCGTCGGCCGCTCGACGATCTCCAGCGGCGCGCCCTGCGCGGGCAGCAGCGCGGCGCGCATCAGTCGATCAGGAAGCCGCCGTTGATGTCGACGACCTCGCCCGTGATGTAGCCCGCGTGCTCGGAGCACAGGAACGCGACCAGCGCCGCGACGTCGTCGACCGTGCCGAGCCGGCCCACCGGGACGCGCTCGTGCATGTCGGGCATGACGCTGATCATGTCGGTGTCGATCAGCGAGGGCGCCAGCGCGTTGGACGTGATGCCGCTGCGCGCGTACTCGCTGGCGATCGACTTGGCCAGCGTCATCACGCCGGCCTTCGACGCCCCGTAGGCGGCCATGCTCTTGGCGCCGCCCGTCTTGCCCGCGCTCGAGCCGATCATCACGATGCGCCCGTAGCCGGCCTCGCGCATGCCGGCGATCGCGCGCCGCGCGCAGAGGAAGGCGCCGGTGAGGTTGACGTCGATCGTCCGGCTCCACGAGGCGAGCGTCGTCTCCTCGAACGGCTCGATCACGAAGATCCCGGCGTTGACCACGAGGATGTCGACGCGTCCGAGCTCGGCCTCGACGCGCGACATCGCCGCGTCGACGCTCGCCTCGTCGGTGACGTCCATGGCCAGGCCCAGGACGCCGTCGATCTCGGGCGCCTGGAGGTCGCCGACCGCCACCTCGGCGCCCAGGTCGCGCAGCGTCTCCGCGATGCGACGGCCGATGCCACGCGCCGCGCCGCTGACGAAGGCGACGCGGCCGTTGAATCCTGCTAGCTCCATGAGAACGATTCCAGTCCTTGGGGTCGTCGGTTGATCCTGCGAAGTGCTCGGGGCGCGGTCATACGCGGACCGCCTCGATCCCGGCCAGGCGGCCGAGCGACTCGACCGCCTCCCCGAAGGCGCCGGGCGTCGCCGAGGAGTGGTGGTTGGCGCCCGCGCGGCACCAGGCCGTCCAGCCGTCGAGCCCGCGCGCGAAGCGAAAGCCGCCGTTGGCGGTCCCGGTGGCGGGGAACGCCCGGCCGGTCAACTCGCCCTCGGCGGCGACGAGCCGGTAGCCGTCCCCGACCTGGGTGAAGCCGATCAGCGTCGCCGGGCCGGCCGGCCCGGAGAAGCACGCGCAGGCGCCGCAGCGGGCATCGCTCTGAAACCAGCCGTTGCGGATCAGCCGCGGGGTCCGGCCGTCGCCGAAGCCGAGGTCGAACTCGCCGGAGCTGGCGATCACCAGCTCCCCCGTGTCGTAGTCGATCGCCTCGAGCTCGTGGTACTGCGCGGCCCCGCCCAGCAGCTTGCCGGCGAGCATCGCGACGGCGGTCAGCACGTCGCCGACGCACGTCCACGGCACGCCGCGGCTGGTCGCGCGCCCGAGCCCGAAGCAGGGGGTGATCCCGATCTCCTCGCCGAAGCGGATCTCCGGGACGTGGCAGTTCATCGCCCCGGCGTCGAGGCGGTGGCGCTCGATCAGGTCGTCCAGCGCCAGCGCGGCGCGCAGCGAGCGCGTCAGCTCGTCGCCGTCGATCTCCATCGCGTACGTCGCCCGGACCTCGGCCTCGAGCTCGCCGACGCGGGCGTCGGCCACGGCGCCGTAGAGCTCGCGCACCTCGGCCGGGTCGATCGCCACGAGCTCGATGCCGGTCGCGCGCGCGAGCAGGCCGTCGTCGGTGTCGCCGCACGCGTCGCCGGCCTGCGGCCGGCCGACGCGGCCGATGCGCGCGCTCCGCAGGCGGCGGGCGGCGGCCGCGGCGCGCAGCGCCCGCTCGACGCACGCGACGACGGCGGCGTCGTCGACGCGCCCGACGGCGATCTCGAACGGGCGCCCCTCGCGGACGAGCACGTTGGTGAGCATCGGCGCTCCGACCGTCGCGCCCTCGCTCGTGATCGCGCCGTGGTCGAAGTCCGGATCGAACGAGCCCGGACGGTGCGCGGCCCAGACGACCACCGGCAGGTCGCCGAGCTGCTCGAGCGTCGGCGTCGGCGGCGTGGCCATGGTCTGCAGCACCAGGACCGCCTCGGCCTCCTCGGGCGCGACCCACGCGACGTCGAGCGCAGCACGCACGGCCGCGCCGAGCGCGGCGCGATCGGCGCGCAGGTCGTACGGCACCGAGGCCTCCCAGAAGTCCCAGTACGGCTCCAGCATCGTGACCCGCGGGCGCGTCATGCGCGCCACCGACGTCTTTGGGCGGACACGAGGCGGCACCGTACCACTTGCCTCCCGGAAACGATGCCAGTAACGTCTGTGGAAGAACGGCGGAGGCTGATCCGGCCTCCAGATACGGAGGAGAGACGTGAGCGAGACATCGATCGCCTACAGCCCCGCCCTGGGCCGCCGGGTTCGCCTGGGCAAGTGGGAGGACCAGAAGATCTCGACGTACCGCAAGATCCACGAGGCGATCGACGCGGGCGACTGGGACTTCGCCGCCGAGCTCGCGAACTACTTCGTCGAGGAGGCGAGCGTCTGCTTCGGCATCTACCGCCAGTGGATCCCCGACCTCAACGCCTTCCTCGCCGAGAACGGCGTCTCCAAGGAGGAGATCGCCGAGATCAACGAGGACATCGTCGCCAAGCTGGCGCTGCCCGACGGCTCCCCCTGGGACATGCGCCTGCAGTGGCACAGGGTCAACGAGCGCTGCGAGAAGCTGGTCGCCCACATCCTCCGCCAGGAGGCCGAGGCCGCCCACGCCGAGCTCGACGAGCTCAAGGAGACCTGGCGGCGCTGCCACGATCGCGACGTCGACCACACCTACGGGCTGATGAGCGCGATCGTCGAGCGCTGCGGCGAGGACTCGATCGGCCGTATGTGGGACAAGATCCTGCTGCCGCTGTTCGCGTGGCGCTACGAGAAGTTCGACATCGACAAGTACCCGTGGGAGGAGGGCCTCGACGTGCTGATGCTGGTCGCCTGCGAGGCGATGCGCGGCCATCTCGTGGGCCCCGAGCGCACCGGCGACATGGAGCTGATCGAGACCGACGACCGCTTCATCCTGCGCTTCGACCCGTGCGGATCCGGCGGACGCACGATCCGCGGCGACGTCATCGAGGGCACGCCGCCGCGCACCGAGCCGCCCTACAACTGGTCGGTGTCCGAGGAGCCGCACACCTGGAACCACGGCAAGAAGGGCGTCTGCCACTACTGCACGCACTGCGTGTACCTGATGGAGGAGATCCCCATGGACCGCTTCGGCTATCCGGTCCGGGTGATCGACCCGCCGAGCATCTACGAGTCCGAGCCCGACGGCTCGCCCAAGAAGTGCCAGTGGGAGATGTTCAAGGACCCGACGACCGTCCCGGAGGAGGTCTACGAGCGGGTCGGCCGCGCCAAGCCGACGGCGTTCGGCTCGAAGGCGAACTCCTCCGAGGACCTGCCCGACGTCGTCGTCGCGATGCCGGGCGCCGGCTAGGCCGCGCCGATGCTCACCTGGTCCGAGGACCTCGGCAAGCGGGTCCGCCCGGGCGACTGGGCGGACCAGTGCGTCTCGACGGTCACGAAGATCGAGGAGGCCGTCGCCGACGGTCGCGACGAGGACGCGGCGCAGCTCGTCGACTACTTCATGGAGGAGGCGAAGGTCTGCTACCGGATCTACGAGGTCTGGATGGAGGGCTTCGTCGAGTGGCTGGGCCTGCAGGGCGTCTCCGCCGCCGAGCGCGACGCCGAGGTCGACCGGCTCAAGGAGCTGCTCGCGTTCCCGGACGGCAGGCGCTTCGAGCCGGCGCCCGCCTGGGAGGCGCTCGGCGCGGCCGCCGGGGCGCTGGCCAGCCGCCTGCGGGCCCAGCTCGGCGCCGACGGGCTCGACGACCTGCGCGAGGACTGGCGCCGGCTGCACGACCGCTACGTCGACCTGATCTCCGGCATCCTCGCGTTCGTCGCGCGGCGCTTCGGCGAGAACGCGCTGGAGCCGTGCTACCGGCACGTGCTCGAGCCGTACATCGCCGAGCGCTACATGCCCTACGACCTGCGCGAGCGCAGCTACGAGTCGACGCTCTACCGCAACCTCTACACCACGTTCGAGGCGATGCGCGGCCACCTCTGCGGCCCCACCCGCCGCGGCGACATGGAGCTCGTCGAGGACGACGACAAGTGGGTCGTCAGCTTCGACCCGTGCGGGTCGGGCGGACGCTCCAGCCGCGGCGACCCGGTCGAGGGGACCCCCCCTCGCCCGCAGGCGCCGTACGAGTTCGGTGTGACCACCGAGGCGCACGACTGGGCCTGGAACGAGAAGGGCGTGTGCCACTACTGCGCGCACTGCTGCTTCGCGCTCGAGCTGCTGCCCGCCGAGCGCTGGGGCCACCCGGTGCGGGTCGTCGACTCGCCGCTCTACCCCGCGGAGACCTCGGGCGACGAGCCCGCGAAGTGCACGTGGACGATCTACAAGCGGCTGGACGCGATCCCCGAGGAGGCCTACCGGCGGATCGGCAGGACCAAGCCCGCGTCGCCGGCGCGCCCCGAGGCCTAGCGGCGGTCGATCACCGGCAGCAGCACGTGCGAGGGGTGCTCGCGCCGGTGGTGCACGGCGTTCGTCGCGACCACGGCGTCCTCGATCGACTCGCGCGCGATCGTGCCCCCGGTGTTCGTGTTGCGGTCGAAGCGCGGGAAGCTCGAGCTCGAGACGTCGATCCGGATCCGGTGGCCCGCCGGGAAGACGTACGAGGTCGCGCCGAGGTCGAGCTCGAGCTTCGTGACCTCGCCCGGCTGCAGCGGCGTGGGCTCCGAGCGCGACTCGCGGTAGCGGGCGCGGAGGATCCCCTCCGTGATCGTCTCGGCGCGGCCGCCGGGGCCGACGTCGACGAGCTTGCCGGTGAAGTCGGTGTCGACGGCCGACGAGGACACGTAGAGGACGAGCCGGATCGGGCCGGTGACCTCGAGCGGCCGCTCGAGCGGCTCGCTCGCGTAGCAGAGGACGTCCGCCCGCCGCGCGACCTCGGACGTGTCGCGCGGGCCGGCGTTCGCGCCGAGCCACACGCCCGGCAGGAACGTCGCGCCGCCGACCGTCGGCGCCGGGTCGCGCGGGTCGTAGGCGTACGCGTCCTCGGGCTCGTCGCCCGGCGGCTGCGCCGAGAGGCCGCCGTCGCCGGCCGCCGTGTTCGCCGAGCCGCGGCTGTGCAGGTACCAGGGGGTGAAGGCCGTGTCCGGCAGCGGCCAGTCGTCCTCCTCGCGCCAGACGTCGGGGCCCATGACGAACAGCAGCACGCGCTTGCCGGCGAGCGGCTCGCCGCCGCGCAGCCGGTGGTGAAACCAGCGGCGGTGCATCCCGGTGATGTCGATCGCGTCGATCCCGGCGCGCATCCCGAAGCTCCGCTCCACGAACGCGCCGCCGTGGACGCCGTGCGCCCACGGCCCGACGACGAGCCGCGTCTGCTCGCGCGCCGCTTCGCTGCCGCCGCGGGCGCGCAGCCCGACGTAGCTCTCGAGCGAGCCCGACAGGAAGAGGTCGTACCAGCCCCCCACGATCAGCGCGGGCGCGGTCACGTCGCCGAGGCGGTCGACGGCCGACACCGCCGCCCAGCCGGGGTCGTGCTCGGGCCGGGCGACCCAGTCCGCGTACCACGGAGCGTCGGCCAGCCCGGGCAGATCGGCCAGCGGCGTGCTCGCGTACAGGTTGCGCACGTCGTCGGCGGCGTCGAGCACGGCGGCGACGTCGCCGCCGTTGCGGATCGCCTGCGGCGGCGCGAGGAACATCAGCGTCCACAGCAGCGCGAACCCGAGCTGGAACGCCCCGCCGCGGTAGAGCCAGGCGTGGTAGTCGGTCGAGCTGAGGACGGGGGCGATCGCCTGCACCCCGTCGCCCGCGCCGGCCGCGGCCAGCCACTGCGTGGCTCCCACGTACGAGGCGCCGAACATGCCGACGCGCCCGTCCGACCAAGGTGCCCGCGACGCCCACGCCACGGTGTCGGCGCCGTCGTCGAGCTCGTCGGCGAAGGGCGTGAACGCGCCCGGCGAGCCGTGACGCCCGCGCGCGTCCTGCACAACGACGGCGAACCCGTCGCGGACGAGCTGCAGGACGTCCGCCGGGAGGTTGGTGAAGTTGGCGATCTGCCGGTCGTAGGGCGTGCGGTGCACCAGCACCGGCGCCGGCTCGCGTCCGTCCGGGCGGTAGACGTCGGCAACGAGCTCGGCGCCGTCGCGCATCGGCACCGGGACGTCCGTCTCGACGACGATGCGCGTCATGGCTGCTGCGCTCGCGCGACGAGCGAGCGGATCAGGCTGACCGGATCGCGTCCCTCCTGCTTCTGCTGGACGAGCAGCACGGCGAGGATCAGCAGGATGCCCTGGAGGATCGTCTGCCAGTAGGAGGAGACCTGCTGGAGGGTCAGGCCGTCGTAGAGGACGTTGATCAGGAGGATGCCCAGCAGCGAGCCGACGGCGCTCGCGCGTCCGCCCCACAGGCTCGTGCCGCCGAGGATGACGGCGCTGAAGATCAGCAGCTCCTGGCTCTCGGCCGCGGCCGGCAGCCCGGTGCCGGTGCGCGCGGCGATGATCAGCCCGCCGAGGCCGGCGCCGAGCGCGGAGACGACGTAGCCGACGACCTGCAGCCGCTTGACCGGCAGGCCCGCGAGGCGCCCGGCCTCGACGTTGCCGCCGACGGCGAGCAGGTTGCGGCCCAGCGGCATGCTTCGCAGGAGCCACAGCGCGATCGCGGTCGCGACGAGCAGCAGGATCAGCGACACCGGGATCGTCGCGAGCTTGCCCTGCCCGAGCCAGCGCACGGCCGAGCTGTCGAGCTGGGCGCCGGCCGACGACCCGCCGATCACGAACGCGATGCCGCGCAGCGAGCCCGCGGCGGCGAGGGTCATGATGAACGGGTTCACGCCGAAGCGGGTGATGATCGCCCCGTTGAGCCCGCCGACGAGCATCGCGACCAGCAGGACGATGACGATCACGAGCCCGCCCGGGACGTGCCCGGAGAACTTGCCCGCGAGCACGCCGCAGAGCGCGAGGTTGCCCGCCACGGAGAAGTCGATCGAGCCGACCGCGAGCGCGACCGTCACCCCGATCGCCACGACGCCGAGGCCCGCGGCGCCCGCGCCGATCGTCTTGAAGTTCGTCCAGTTGCCGAAGTACTCGTTCGCGACCGAGAAGTAGATGAGGCATGCGATCAGGAACGTCGTGAGGTACAGCAGCGGGCTGCCCACGGCGGCCGCGGCGGATCTGCGGATCATCGTGTCGCCGCCTCCAGGATCTGCTCGTGCCTCACGTCGGCTCCCTCGAAGTGCGCGACCACCCGGCCGCGGGACATCACGTACACCCGGTCGGCGAGCCCGACGACCTCGTCGAGGTCCGACGACGCCGCGAACACCGCGGCGCCGCCCTCGCACAGCCGCCCCAGCAGCTCGTAGATCTCCGCGCGGGCGCCGATGTCCACGCCGCGCGTCGGCTCGGCGAGCACGAGCACGTCGGCGCCGGCGGTCAGCCAGCGGCCGAGCACCGCCTTCTGCTGGTTGCCGCCCGAGAGCTTGGCCACGGGACCCTCGGGTCGCGGCGGCCGCAGGGCGAGCGCCCGGATCTGCCCCATCGCGGCCGCGCGCTCGCGACGGCGGCTGAAGACGCCCAGCGTCGCGTAGCGCGACAGCGACGCCACGCCGATGTTGCGGCGGATCGTCGCCTGGGGCAGCAGCCCCTCGGCGTGGCGGTCGGCCGGGACGAAGCCGGCCCGGCCGGCGACCTTGACGGCGCCGCTGTGCGGCATGTGCCCGGCGACCATGTAGGGCACCTCGATCGCCCCGGAGCCGACGAGGCCGAAGACGATCACGATCTCGCCGCGGCGGACCTCGAGCGACACGTCCTCGCAGACCCCCTCGTGCGAGACGCCCTCGACGCGCAGCAGCTCGTCGGTGGGCTCGGATCGCACGCGCGGGTAGAGCTCGGTGAGCTCGCGGCCGACCATCATGCGGACGAGGTCCTCGCGATCGGTCTGCGCGAACGGCGCGGTGTGGACGACGCGGCCGTCGCGCAGGACGGTCACGCGGTCGACGATCGAGGCGAGCTCGCCGACGCGGTGCGAGATGTAGACGATGCCGACGCCCTCGTCGCGCAGGCCGCGCACGACGTCGAAGAGCCGCTCGGTCTCCGCCGAGGACAGCGCGGCGGTCGGCTCGTCGAGGATCAGGATCCGCCCCTCGCCGGAGAGCGCCTTGGCGATCTCCAGCAGCTGCTGCTCGGCCTGCCGCAGCCGGCCCGCCTCGATGCGCGGATCGACGTCGAGCCCGGCCCGGCCGAGCGCCTCGCGGGCGAGCTCGGTCGTCCGCCTCCAGTCGACGTGCCCGCCGCGCCCGCGCGGCAGCCGCCCGAGCAGGACGTTCTCGGCGACCGACAGCGTCGGGACCAGCGCGCGCTCCTGGGTGACCAGGCGGACGCCGAGGTCGAGCGCGTCGCGCGGCGAGGTCAGCTGCACCGGCTCGCCGTCGAAGGCCAGCTCGCCCTCGTCGGGCGGGTAGTCGCCGGCGATGATGCGCGTCAGCGTCGACTTGCCGGCGCCGTTCTCGCCGAGCAGCGCGTGGACCTCTCCGAGGCGCACGTCGAAGTCGACGTCCTGGAGCGCGACGACGCCCGGGAACGACTTGCCGACGCCGCGGGCGCTGAGGATCGGGGGACGCTCGTCGCTCACGTCGCGCTCCTGCGCAGCCGGTCGAGCACGAGCGCGAGGACGACGATCCCGCCGCGGACGGCGTCCTCCCAGAAGCTCGAGACGCCGAGCAGGTCGAGGCCGTTGTCGATCGTCCCGAGCACCGCGATGCCGACGAACGTCCCGAGGATCGTGCCGACGCCGCCCGTCAACGAGGTGCCGCCGATGACCACCGCGGCGATCGCGCTCAGCAGGTAGGCCTCGCCGGTGCCGGGGTTGGCGACGCCGGCGTTGGCGGCGATCAGCATGCCCGCCACCGCCGCGGTGATCCCCGAGATCGCGAGCGCCGCGATCCGCACCCGGCCGACGTGGATGCCGGCGATGCTCGCGGCGCGAGGGTTGTCGCCGGCCGCGTAGCAGCGCTGGCCGAAGGTCGTGAAGCGCAGCACGAACCCGAGCAGCAGCGCGATGCCGAGCATGATCCACACCTGGATCGGCACGCCGAGCCACTCCCCCCGCCCCATCTCGGCGAACGAGCTGCTCGGCGCGTTGGTCGGCGATCCGCCCGTGTGCAGGTACGCCCAGCCGCCGAAGATCGACAGCGTGCCCAGCGTGATCACGAGCGAGTCGATCCTCAGCACCGTGGAGAGCACGCCGTTGATCGCCCCGAGGATCGCGCCGACGCAGATCGCGTAGACCAGCACGTACGAGAGCGGGTGCCCGGCCGCGATCTTCTCGGCGGCGACGATGCTGCAGACGCTCATCGTCGCGCCGAAGGACACGTCGAGCGAGCCGGCGACGAGCGCCACGCAGACGCCGAGCGCCGCGATGCCGAACACGGACGTGGCGCGGCCGATGTTGAGGAAGTTGTCGGTCGTCAGGAAGTTGTGCGCCGAGATCCCGAAGATCAGGACCAGGAGCGCGTAGACCGCGATGAGCCGCACCGCGGTCGAGTTGACCAGCGCGGAGGCGACCTCGCCGCCTCCGCGCTCGTCGCTCACGTGCCGGTCGGCCTGGAGGGCCGACGGCGTTGTGGGCATCTGCTCCATCTACGCCTTGGTCAGCGTGCCCGCCTGCGGCGGGAACTTCTTCACGTTGGACTTCGTGGTGAGGTAGAAGGGGTAGAAGTTGACGGGCGCGACCTTGCCGCCCTCGACCTTGAGGAGCCCGATCGCGGCCATCCACACCTCCGCCTCGACGTCCTGGAAGGCGCTGACCTTGAACGGGCTGCTGGGCTTCGAGAGCTCGGTCATGGCCGACGCCTGCCCGGCCTGGCCGGCGACCGCGGCGTACTTGGTGCGCTTGGCGGCCTCCAGGGCGCGGACGATGCCGACGCCCGCGTCGTCGTTGCTGCCGGTGCCGAGGATGTACTTGGCGCTCGAGTGCTTGGTCAGCAGGTCGGCCGCCAGCTTCTGGGTCTCGGGGAGCAGGCCCTGGCCGTCGAACTTGACGAACACCGAGTCCTTGAGGTGCGGCAGGACCTTCTTGATGCCCGCCTTGTAGCCGACCTCGCGCTGGCCCACGTACGCGCCCGCGCGCGGCTGGGCGGACTGCAGGACGAGGTCGACCTTGCCGCCCCAGTGCTCCTTGGCGTACTTGCCGAGCCACTCGCCGGCCGCCTCGCACATCCGGTAGTTGCCGGTGTCCATGAACAGCGCGCCCTCCGGGCCCGGGACGGCGAAGTAGATGACCGGGATGCCCGCGTTCTTGAGGATCCCGTCGATCGTCTTGTTCGCGTCGGCGAACTCCTGCTCCATGATCACGAAGTCGAACCGCTGCTGGGCGATCGCGTTGGCGTTCTTGATCGCCTGGTCGGCGTCGAAGTTGTTGTCGAACGCGGTGACCGAGAACCCGGCCTTCTGCCCGAAGCGCTTGAAGCGGGCGACCGACTCGACCATCAGGTCCCACTTGGCGCTGAAGTGCGCCAGGGCGAAGCGGTAGTTCTTCTTCGCCTTGACGTTCTCGAACTTCCACTTCCAGATGCCGTGCGAGTCGACGCCGCTGTGGAAGTCCGGCGGCAGGTAGGCGACCTTGGAGCCGCCGTTGGGCCCGTTGTAGTCCGTCGCCTTCGTGATGCCCTGCGGGTAGACGAGCTTCGTCAGCTGCGCCAGGGACGTGGGGCCGGCCGCCAGGGCGGGCGCCGCCAGCACCGACGAGATGAACCCGCCGGAGAGGCCGAGCGCCGCCGCGCGGCGCACGAACTGGCTGCGCGTCATCCGGCCGGACGCCATCGCCTCGAGCGTCCAGTCCACCTCCTCGCGCACCGCGGGATCGGTTATCTCGTTGTGGCTCATGTGGAACTCCTCCATTGGTCTACACAGCGTTGCGAATCGATTCCGGTCCTGCGCGGACGAATCCGTCCGCTCACCACATCGCGAGGCCGCCCGAGAAGTTCAGGGCCTCGCCGGTCACGTATGAGGCGTCGTCGCCCAGCAGCTGCCAGATCACCCCGGCCACCTCGTCCGGGGTGCAGGCGCGCCGCATCGGCACGGTGTCGTTGCGCGCCCGGGAGATCTCCTCGTAGGGGGTCCCGCGCAGCCGCGCCAGCTCCCGCAGCACGGTCTCCTGCATCGGCGTGTCGGTGATCCCCGGGCAGACCGCGTTGACGCGGATGCCGCGCCCGGCCAGCGCGTAGGCGAACGAGCGCGTGACCGCGAGGATCGCCGTCTTGGTCGCCGCGTAGGCCGCCGTCTCGGGCGTCGAGGTGAGCTTCGCGGAGACCGACGACAGGTTGACGATCGCGCCGTCGTCGCGCAGCCTGGGGCCCAGCTGCTGGCAGAGGAAGAAGGTCGACTCCGCGTTGACGCGGAACTGGTCGCGCCAGTCCTGGCGCGTGACCTCGAAGAGCGGCTGCAGGCGGATGATCCCGGCGGCGTTGACCAGGTAGTCGCCGCCCGCCCCCGCTTCGACGACGGCGTCGCAGCCCTCCTCCGTGCCCAGGTCGGCCACGAGCGCCCGCGCGCCCGCCGCCGCGACGTCCGCCAGGCCGCGCTCGTCGACGTCGACCGCGACGACGTCGACGCCCTCGCGCAGCAGGCGCAGCGCGGTCGCGCGGCCGATCCCGCTGGCCGCGCCGGTCACGACGCCCCGGCGGCCCTCAGCGCTCATCGCCGGTCGCTCCGCTCGCGGTGGCGGCGACGTCCTCGCCGGCGCGCTCGATCTCGGCCAGCACGGCGTCGCCGACCTCGACGGTGCTCGCCCGCCCGCCGACGTCGCGCGTGCGCGTCGACGCGTCGGCGCAGACGGCCTCGAGCGCGGACATGACCCGGCGCGCCTCGTCCCCCAGGCCCAGGTGCTCGAGCATCAGCGCCGCCGACCAGATCGCGCCGGCCGGGTTGGCGACCCCCTGGCCGGCGATGTCCGGCGCCGATCCGTGCACCGGCTCGAACAGGCCGGGCACGTCGCCGCCCGGGCAGACGTTCGCGCTGGCGGCCATGCCGAGGCCGCCCTGCAGCGCGGCCGCGAGGTCGGTGAGGATGTCGCCGAAGAGGTTCGACGCCACGACGACGTCGATCGAGCCGGGATCGCGGATCAGCCGCGTGGCGAGCGCGTCGACGAGCACGCCCTCGACGCGCACGCCCGGGAAGTCGGCGCCGACCTGCGCGACGATCTCGTCCCAGAACGGGAAGGCGTGGCGCGAGGCGTTGGACTTCGTCGCGCTCACGAGCACGCCCTTGCGAGCGGACGCGAGCTCGAACGCGTGGCGCACGATCCGCTCGGTCCCCTGCCGCGTGAAGACCGTCGTGTCGATCGCCACCTCGTGAGCGAGGGCCGGGTGCACGCGGCCGCCGACGCCCGCGTACTCCCCCTCGGTGTTCTCGCGGACGAACACCATGTCGACGTCCGCGGGCCCACGGCCGGACAGCGGGCACGGGACCCCGGGCAGCAGGCGCGCGGGGCGCTCGTTGGCCCACAGGTCGAGCTCCTGGCGGATCTTGAGGATCAGCCCCCACAGCGCCTCGTGGTCGGGCACCGACGGGTGGCCGACGGCGCCCATCAGGATCGCGTCGTGCGAGCGCAGGACCTCGAGGGCGTCGTCGGGCATCATCCGCCCGTGGGCGTGCCAGTGGTCCGAGCCCCAGGGGACCTCGGTCCACTCGACGCCGCAGCCCAGGGCGTCGACGACGCGCCGGGCCTGGGCGATGACCTCGGGCCCGACGCCGTCCCCGGGCAGCAGCACGACCCTCACGGGCGCGGCTCCTCATCAGGCGCGTGGACGGACATGACGGTGTCTCGAATCGATTCCGGATCTCAGGCGCCTTCGCGCGACGTCACCTCGGCGTCCGCCGGCTCGCGATCGTCGCCGGTGAGCGCCTCCTTGAAGCCGCGCATGCTCTGCCCGAGGCTGCGCCCGGCCGAGGGCAGCCGCTTGGGTCCCAGCACGATCAGGGCGATGACCAACACGACGACGAGCTCCAGCGGGCCGATGCTCGGCATGCCTCTCCTCCTCCGGGTGGTTGCGGACTCGATCCTCTCGCATCCCGGCCCCGAAATGCAAATCGTTTCCAGTCAGGGTTCAGACAGGTGCCGTGTCGCGCATGGGCACCAGCACCAGGCGCTTGAACTCGGCGACGAGCACGCCGTCCTGGTTGAGCACCCGCGTGTGGACCCTCACGGTGCCGCGATCGGGCTTGGTGCGCGACGGGCGCTTCTCGAGGACCTCCGACTCGGCGAACAGCGTGTCGCCGTGGAACACCGGCGCGGGATGCGAGAGCTCCTCGGTGGCGAGGTTGGCGATCGCCTTGCCGCTGACGTCGGCGACGCTCATCCCCAGGGCGAGCGAGTAGACGTACGGGCCGACGACGACGTTGCGACCCTGCTGGCTGGCGCGGGCGTAGACGTCGTTGATGTGCAGCGGATGGTGGTTCATCGTGATCAGGCAGAACAGGTGGTCGTCCGCCTCGGTCACCGTCTTCGCCGGCCAGTGGCGGTAGACGGCGCCCACCTCGAACTCCTCGAAGTAGCGGCCGTAGGGTCGCGCCCCGCCGGCCTCGCGGGCGCGCTGGTCGGTGGTGAAGCCCTCGCTCATACGTCAGGCAGTCTGCCTCATCCGGCCGACGGACAGGTAACGTTTCCAGGAATGCGCGACCCCAGGAGCTTCCTCGAGCCGCTGGCGATCGGCGCGCCCGCCCCGGTGCGCCGGATCCCCTTTCCCCCGTCGCGGATGATCCACTTCCTCGACTTCTCCAACGAGCGGATGGTCGCCAAGGTGCCGCAGATCGCCGCCGAGGTCGACATCCTGCTGGGCAACCTCGAGGACGCCGTCGCGGTCGACCGCAAGGCGGCCGCGCGTGCGGGCCTGGTCGCCGTCGGGCGGGAGATTGATCTGGGCGACACCCAGCTGTGGGCGCGCGTCAACGCGCTCGACTCGCCGTGGGTCCTCGACGACCTCACGCAGCTGGTGGCGGAGATCGGCCACAGGCTCGACGTCGTCATGGTCCCCAAGGTCGAGGGCCCGTGGGACATCCACTACCTCGACCGGCTCCTGGCGCAGCTGGAGGCCGCGGCCGGGCTCGAGCGGCCGATCCTCGTCCACCCGATCCTCGAGACGAGCCTCGGGGTGACCAACCTCGAGGAGATCGCCGCCGCCTCGCCGCGCATCCAGGGCATGAGCCTCGGCCCGGCCGACCTGGCCGCGTCTCGGCGGATGAAGACCACGCGCGTCGGCGGCGGCCATCCGGGCTACCGCACGGTCGCCGATCCGGACCCGGACGACCCCGACGCGCCGCGCGCCGCCCACCAGCAGGACCCCTGGCACTACACGATCGCCCGCATGGTCGACGCCTGCACCGCGGTCGGAGCGCTTCCGTTCTACGGCCCCTACGGGGACATCGCCGACGTCGTCGGCTGCGAGGCGCAGTTCCGATCCGCGTTCCTGCTGGGCTGCGTCGGCGCGTGGTCGCTGCACCCCGTGCAGATCGAGATCGCCAAGCGGGTCTTCAGCCCCGACCCCGACGAGGTGCTGTTCGCCAAGCGCGTCATCGAGGCGATCCCCGACGGCGCGGGGGTGCACATGATCGACGGCAGGATGCAGGACGACGCGACCTACAAGCAGGCCCAGGTGCTCGTCTCGCTGGCGCGGATGCTGGCCCGAAAGGATCCGGCGCTTGCCGCGGTGTACGGGTTCGAGACGCCGGCCACGGCCTGACGGGAACGACCGGCCGGCCACGACGAGCCCAGGCGGAGCCGTACAATCCGGCGCACCCTGGCTGGGTAGCTCAGCTGGTCAGAGCGCACGACTCATAATCGTGAGGTCGGGAGTTCGAGTCTCCCCCCAGCTATCGCGCCGGATCGCCCGTCGTTCCTGACGATCCGGGCCGAGACGACCACCGCCCACGAGCCCGTCGCCTCGCCCATGTCAGCATCGTGTCAGCACGAGCGGTTGCTCCTGCGGCTCGTCGAGGGCTTCGAGGCGACCCCACATGGCAGGGGCACCAGACCACACCGAGCCGAGGATCGCCGTGACAGTGAAGCCTCGGCGGGCGGCGTGAGCTTCGACGGCTGCTCGGTAGACGAACAGGAAGGCGATGAGCCGCGCCGGGAGTGTGTTCCCGCCTGAGCAGCGCCGATCCTCGTGTAGAGGTCGCGTCTCAACTCCGACGACAGCGCCGACGGCAGGCGTACTCGGTCTGGTCTTCGGCGTCCACACACGGGATCGGCCGCAGACGCCGAAGGCTCAA
>DASZVK010000005.1:0-17585 GCA_035547175.1 Solirubrobacteraceae bacterium | reverse complement strand
CATCGGCCGAGCGTCGCCCCCGCGCCCGCGCGCGGGGGCCGCGGAGCGTGACGGCCCGCGCGCGCAACGCCCGTGTTGGGAGACTGAGGGGGTGATCGCGACGGCCGTCGACGCGGGCTGGAGCTTCGACCCCGGAGCGCTGATCCTGCTGGCGCTGCTCGGCGGCCTCTACGCGCGGCGCTTCCGCCGCGCGCGGCGCGACGCCCGCCGGCGCGCCCGCGGCTCGATCAGGATCGCGCTCGCCCACGACGCGCCGATGTGGCGCGCGTGGTGCTACGCCGGCGCGCTGGCGGCGATCTTCGCGGCGCTCGTCTCCCCGATCGACCGCCTCGGCGCGCAGCTGCTCGTGATGCACATGGTCCAGCACCTGCTGCTGCTCGACGTCGCGCCGATCCTCGGCATCCTCGGCTTCACGCGCGTCATCCTGCGGCCGGTGACGCGCCGCGTGGCGGAGATCGAGCAGGCGCTCGGGCCGCTCGCGCACCCGGTCTTCGCCGCCGCGCTCTACATCGTCGCGATGTGCGTCTGGCACGTCCCGGCGATGTACGACCTGGCGCTGCGCCACGGCGGGATCCACGTGCTCGAGCACATGAGCTTCGGGATCGCCGGCGGCCTGTACTGGTGGCACCTGCTCTCGCCGATCCCGATGCGCCACCGCCTGACCGGCATGGGCCCGGTGCTCTACATGCTCGTCACGAAGCTGTTCGTCGGCCTGCTCGGCATCGTGATCACGTTCGCCCCCGAGTCGATCTACGACTTCTACGGGACGCGCGGGCCCGTGTGGGGCATGTCGCCGCACACCGACCAGTCGGTCGCCGGCGCGCTGATGGCGATCGAGCAGTCGATCGTGATGGGCATCGCGCTGGCGTGGCTGTTCGTGCGGATGCTGGGCGAGAGCCAGCGCGCCGACGAGCGCGCCGAGCGCTACGCGGGCTGACCGTCGAGGATCGTGTCGCTCAGGCGCAGCGTGCCGTCGCCGGCGTCGACCTCGACGTCGCCGCGGACGACGACCCCGGGCCCGAACCACACGTCGCCGCGGACGACGAGGCGGTCGCACTCGCGCAGCGAGGGCACGCCGCCGGCGACGCGCTGCTCGAAGTCGGCGACGAGCCGGAAGCGCGCCGGGTCCAGCGCCACGAACGGCGGCTCGGCGCGGCCCGGCGCCGGCTCGACGACGGCGCCCTCGCCGATCACGTAGGCGTCGGAGCGCAGCACCAGCAGGTCGTCGGTCGTCTTGACCGGCGCGAAGCGCGTGCGCGGCACGGCGACGACGCGCGCGCCGTCGATCACGCCCAGCGCCGCGCCCATCGCCGTCTCGATCTGCAGGACCGCCGGGCTGGAGGGGTCCGCCGGGTCGACCGTCTTGCGGTTGCGGATCAGCGGCAGGCCGAGCACGCCGCCGCGGCGCTCGAGCTCGGCCGCGAGCGCGCGCAGGTCGAGCCACAGGTTGTTCGTGTTGACCCAGCGGTGGCGGTCGATGTCCTGCAGCGCCGGCAGGTCCTGCTCGGGCGTCTGCGCGCTCTCGCGCAGCAGCAGCGAGCCGTCGGAGCGCCGCCGCGCGATGTGGCCGCCCTTGCGGTCGGCCGGCGTGCGGCGCGTGACCTCCATCACGAACGGTGCGCCCTCGGCCGCCATCCACGCGAGGATGCGCGCGTCGAGCACGGCGCCGAGGTTGTCGGAGTTGGAGACGAACGCCCAGCGGTAGCCGGCGGCGAGCATCCGCTCCAGCAGCCCCGAGGTCTGCAGCGCCGTGTAGAGGTCCCCGTGGCCGGGCGGGCACCACTCGAGCGCCGGGTCGGCCGGCCAGGCGACGGGCGTCAGGTCGGAGGCGGAGAGCTTGGGCTCCATGCCCTGCAGGAAGTCGGCGGGCAGGTCCGAGGCGATGCGCTCGTGCGCGGCCAGCGCGGCGAGCGAGTCCTCGCGCGTGGCGAACGAGTCCATCAGCACGAGCGGCAGCCGCGCGCCGGTCGCCGCGCGCAGCGCGAGCACCTGCCGCGCGATCAGGTCCAGGAACGTGTGGCCGTCCTTGGCCTCGATCAGCGACTTGGCGCGCGTCATGCCCATGCTCGTGCCGAGGCCGCCGTTGAGCTTGAGCACGACGGCGGCGTCGAGCAGGTCGCGCCCGGCCGGCTCGGCGAGGTCGTCGAGCGCGGCCACGTCGGCGGCGGGCTCGATCTCGGCCTCGGCGATCAGGCCGGTCTCCCCCGCCTCGAGCGCGCGGTAGTAGTGCGCGAAGGTCTCGATCGCGACCTCCGGCAGCCCGGCGGCGCGCATCTTCTCGGTGCCGGCCCGCAGTCCCTCGACGCTCATGCAGGGCGGCAGGCTACCCGGCGCCCTGGGGCGCCACGCCGTCCCAGGAGTGGCGGTAGGCCTCCTGCGCGGGCGTCAGCTCGTCGATCGCGACGCCGAGCGCGGCGAGCTTGAGCCGCGCGACCTCGCGGTCGATCTCGGCCGGCGCGGCGTGGACGCCCGGCGCCAGCTCGCCGGCGTGGGCGACGAGGTGCTCGACCGCGAGCGCCTGCACGGCGAACGAGATGTCCATGATCTCGGCCGGGTGCCCCTCGCCCGCGGCGAGGTTGACGACGCGTCCCTGCGCGAGCAGGTTCAGGCGCCGTCCGCCGACGACGAAGCTCTCCACGAGCGGCAGCACCTGCGTGCGCTCGTGCGCGGCGTCCTCGAGCGCGCCGAGGTCGATCTCGACGTCGAAGTGGCCCGCGTTGGCGAGCGTCGCGCCATCCTTCATGCGCGCGAAGTGCTCGGCGCCGAGCACCGACGGGCTGCCGGTGACGGGGATGAAGACGTCGCCGCGCGCGGCGGCGTCGAGCGAGGGCATCACCTCGAAGCCCTCCATGCGCGCCTCCAGCGCGGCGATCGGGTCGACCTCGCAGATGATCACCTGCGCGCCCGCCCCGCGCGCGCGGCTGGCGACGCCGCGCCCGGTGAAGCCGTAGCCGAGGACGACCACCGTGCGCCCGGCGAGCAGCACGTTGGTCGCGCGCAGGATGCCGTCGAGCGTCGACTGGCCGGTGCCGTAGTGGTCGTTGAAGACGCGCTCGGTGCGCGCCTCGTTGAGCGCCAGCACCGGGCAGCGCAGCTCGAGCGCGCGGACGCGGACGAGGCCGGTGGTCGTCGCCTCGGTGGCGCCGAGGAAGCCGTCGGGCAGCGCCTCGCGCTCGTGCAGCAGCGCCACCAGGTCGGCGCCGTCGTCGAGCGTGACGTGCGGGTCCCAGGCGGCCACCTCGGCCTGGCCCGGGCGCGGGTCGGTCGCGCGGCGCGCGCGGACGAGCATCTCCTCGCCGAGCACCGCGACGACGTCGTCCTGCGTCGAGAGCGGGTTGGCGGCGCACAGCGCCACCTGCGCCCCGCCCGCCGCGAGCGTGCGCACGAGGTTGGCCGTCTCGGCCGTGACGTGCAGGCACGCCCCGACCTTGACGCCGTCCAGCGGCCGCTGCACCGCGAACCGCTCGCGGATCGACCGGAGGACGGGCATCTGCCCGTCCGCCCAGTCGATGCGCAGGCTGCCGGCGTCGGCGGCCATCGCGGTCGCGGCGCGGCCGCCGGTCCGCGCTTCCTAGTAGCGGTAGTGGTCGGGCTTGTAGGGACCGTCGACCGGCACGCCGATGTAGGCGGCCTGCTCGGGGGTCAGCTCGGTGAGCTTGGCCCCGACCGCGTCGAGGTGCAGCCGCGCGACCTTCTCGTCGAGGTGCTTGGGCAGCACGTAGACCTGCTTGTCGTAGTCGCCGTTCTTCGTCCACAGCTCGATCTGGGCGATCGTCTGGTTGGTGAACGAGTTGGACATCACGAACGACGGGTGGCCGGTCGCGTTGCCGAGGTTCAGCAGGCGCCCCTCGGAGAGCAGGATGATCGAGTGCCCCGCCCGCTCCGCGGTGCTGGGGTAGCGGTACTCGTCGACCTGCGGCTTGATGTTGATCCGCTCGATGCCCGGCGTGGCCTGCATCCCGGCGACGTCGATCTCGTTGTCGAAGTGGCCGATGTTGCCGACGATCGCCTGGTGCTTCATCCGCGCCATGTGGTCGGCGGTGATGATGTCCTTGTTGCCCGTCGCCGTGATGAACACGTCGGCGGTCTCGACGACGTCGTCGAGGACGACGACGGGGTAGCCCTGCATCGACGCCTGCAGCGCGCAGATCGGGTCGATCTCGGTGACGAGCACCTTGGCGCCCTGGGCGCGCAGCGACTCGGCCGAGCCCTTGCCGACGTCGCCGAAGCCGCAGACGACCGCGGTCTTGCCGGCGAGCATCACGTCGGTAGCGCGGTTGATGCCGTCGACGAGCGAGTGGCGGCAGCCGTAGAGGTTGTCGAACTTCGACTTGGTGACCGAGTCGTTGACGTTGATCGCCGGGAACAGCAGGTCGCCGGTCTTGGCGAGCTCGTAGAGGCGGTGCACGCCGGTCGTCGTCTCCTCGGAGACGCCCTTGATCTCCCGGGCGACGTTGGTCCAGCGCTGCGGGTCCTGCTCGAGCGAGCGCGTCAGCAGCGAGAGGAAGACCTGGAACTCCTCGGACTCGCCGGTCGAGGGATCCGGCACGGCGCCGGCGGCCTCGTACTCGACGCCCTTGTGGACGAGCATCGTCGCGTCGCCGCCGTCGTCGAGGATCATGTTCGGGCCACCGTGCTCCGGCCAGTTGAGCGCCTGGTCGGTGCACCACCAGTACTCCTCGAGCGTCTCGCCCTTCCAGGCGTAGACGGAGACGCCCTTGGGGTCCTCGGGCGTGCCGTCGGGGCCGACGACGACGGCGGCCGCGGCGTGGTCCTGGGTGGAGAAGATGTTGCAGGAGACCCAGCGGACCTCCGCCCCGAGCGCGACCAGCGTCTCGATCAGCACGGCCGTCTGGATGGTCATGTGCAGGGAGCCCATGATGCGGGCGCCCTTCAGCGGCTGCAGCGCCGCGTACTCGGCGCGCGTGGCCATCAGGCCGGGCATCTCGTGCTCGGCGAGGCGGATCTCCTTGCGGCCGAACTCGGCCAGCGAGAGGTCGGCGACCTTGAAGTCGAGGGTGGTCGGCTCGGCGGTGGTGCTCATGCGGCGCTCTTCTCCGTGACGATGTTGAGGAGGCGCTGGTGCTTCTCCTGCTCCCAGCGCAGCCAGTCGGAAGCGTCGACGCCCTCGGGGCGGACGGGCTCGGCCTCGATCCACGACTCGACCGCGTCCCGCAGGGGCTTCTCGCGGTGGAGTCGCAGGGCGAAGCCGACGTCCCCGAGCCCGATGTCGAACTCGGCGAGCAGCTCGCGCAGGGTGCGCAGACGCTGGAGCTGCTCGGGCCCGTAGAGGCGGTAGCCCGACGCCGAGCGGTCCGTGGCGAGGAGCCCGATCCGCTCGATGTAGCGCAGCATCCGAGGCGACCACCCGGTCGTCTCGGCCGCCTCCTGGATGGTGAGGGCGTCAGCCATCGGCGGCGACGTTACCAACGCCATGTCAACGTTTCCCACCCCTTCCCTCCCCATCGGGAGGGGAAGTCCAGCCTTTGGTCGCGGCGGGCGCCGGCGCCCGCCCCGGCGGCGCGGCCCGGCGTCCCTCAGCCCCGCGCGGAGAGCTCGTGCTTGAAGCGCACGAGCACGTCCACCGGCGTCGGGTCCACCCCGGCCAGGACGGCCAGGTACAGCGAGACCAGGTCGCCCAGCAGGACGAGCGACATCACGCGCTCGACCGGCCCGCGGCCGCTCGTCGACACGCGGAACGTGGCCTGCGCGCGGTCGGCGATCAGCTCCTCGGTGAGCAGCACCCGCTCGCGGACGCGCGGGTGCAGGTCCTCGTCCTCGAGGAACACGGCCGAGAAGCGCCCGAGGCCCGGCGCCCCCTCCCAGCCGCAGATCTCGTTGTGGTCGAGCTCGGGCAGCTCGTGGGAGAAGGCGGGGAGCTTGGCGTTCTCGTTGATCTGGGTCTTCCAGCGGTAGGCGATCGGCTCCGTGATCCCCGCCCCCGCGATCATCGGGATGCTCCCGTGCAGGTCGGCGGCGATCGTCTTGGCCAGGCTGTCGCTGGGCGCGTCGGGGCCCCATTCGACCACGCGCGACTCGAGGTGCTCGGCGGCGACGTCGATCTCCGAGTTCATGCGCGGGCCGACGCCGCACAGCGCGGCGACCTCGAGCGCGGCGACGAACATGTAGGCGACGGCGGCGCGCGGCTGGAAGCCGCCGGCCACCGGGATCACCGGCACGTCCTCGGCGCGGGCCTGCGCGGCCAGGCGCCCGCCGGTGGTCACGACGACGCGCCGCGCGCCGAGCGCGCCGGCCGCCTCGTAGGCGGCGAGCGTCTCCTCCGTCTCGCCCGAGTACGAGGCGCACAGGACGGTGGTGTCGGGCGTCGTCCAGGCGGGCAGCCCGTAGGCGCGCGAGGACAGCAGCGGCCGCGACGCGGTGTCGCCGAGCGCGGCGCGGGCCAGCGCGCCGCCGATCGCCGAGCCGCCCATGCCGGCGACGATCATGCCGCCGGGGCTGTCCCAGGCCTCGAGGTCGGCGGACTCGACCTTCCACTGCGCGTCGCGCAGGTGCTCGGGGATCGCGAGTACGTCCTCGAGCATGTCGGCCGTGTCGACCTCGGAGATCCCCTCGCGGCTGAGCCGGCTTCCCTGCGCGGCGGCGTCCATCTCGTCCATCCCCATCTAGAAGGTCACCGACCCCTCGTCCAGCGTCGTGTTCGGATGCACGCGGATGCCGTGGGTGAGCACGTTGCCGGCGCCGACCGTCACGCCCTCGCCGAGCACGGCGCCGCCGACCACGCGCGCCCCGTCGCCGATCCGCGCGCCGGCCGAGACGATGCAGTCGGCCACCTCGCAGCCGGCGCCGATCTCCGCGCCCTGGAGCACCACGGCGCGCTCCACGCGGCTGTGCGGGCCGACCTTGACGCCGTCGCCGAGCACAGCGAGCGAGCCCACCGTGGCGCCGGCCGCCACCGTGCAGCCGCGCCCCACCAGCGCGGGCGGCACGACGCGCCCCTCGAGGCCGTCGGAGTCGACCGACAGGTAGCCGCTGCCCAACTGCTCGGCGACCGCCGTGCGCACGTTGCCTTCGAGGATGTCGAACGTCGCCTTGAGGTAGGTGGCCGGGGTCCCGATGTCCAGCCAGTAGGCGTCGTGGGCGTAGGCGTACAGGCCGTCGCCCACCAGCTCCGGCCAGATCTCGCGCTCGATCGACACCTTGCGCCCGGCGGGGATCATGTCGACGACCTCGCGCTCGAGCACGTACGCGCCCGCCGAGATCAGGTTCGTGTCGATCTGGTCGGCGGCCGGCTTCTCGACGAACTCGCGCACCGCGCCGTCGGGATGGATGCGCACGAGGCCGTAGGCGCTCGGGTCGGCGACGCCGATCAGCGCCAGCGTCGCCTTCGCCCGATTCTCCACGTGGCTGGCGATCTGGGCCGACAGGTCCATGTCCGAGAGGACGTCGCCGTTGAGCATCAGGAAGCGCTCGTCGAGGAACTCCTCGGCGTACTTGAGCGCGCCGGCGGTGCCGCGCGGCTCGGGCTCCTCGACGAAGCGCAGCCGCACGCCGAAGGCCGAGCCGTCGCCGAGCACGTTGCGCACGCTCGTCGCGAGGAAGCCGCAGGACAGGATCACGTCGTCGACGCCGTGCCCGGCGAGCCACTGCAGCATGTAGGCCAGGAACGGGCGGTCGACCAGCGGCACGACCGGCTTGGGGACCGTCGACGTCAGCGGCCGCAGCCGCGTGCCCTCGCCGCCGACGAGGATCAGCGCCTGCATCAGGCGACCGCTGCCGGCTCGCCACCGGCGGACGGGCTGCCGCGGCCGATGCCCTCGTAGGTCAGGCCCGCCGCCTCGACGACCGCCTGGTCGAGCGCGTTGCGCCCGTCGACGACGAGCCGCCCGGCCATCGCGGCGGCGACCTCGCCCCAGTCGAGCGTGCGGAACTCGTCCCATTCGGTGACGAGCACGACCGCGTCGGCGTCGCGCACGCAGTCCAGCGTCCCCGGCGCGAACTCGGCGCCGTGGATCAGGCGGCGCGCCTCGCGCTCGGCGATCGGGTCGTAGACGACGACCGACGCCCCCGCCGCCTGCAGGCGAGCGGAGAGCACGAGCGAGCTCGCCTCGCGCATGTCGTCGGTGTTGGGCTTGAAGGCGAGCCCGAGCAGCGCGACGCGCTTGCCGACGAGCGTGCCGAGGTGCTTGACGAGCTTGCCGATCACGCGGCGCTTCTGCAGCTCGTTGACCTCGATCACCGCGTTGAGCAGCTGGAAGTGGTAGCCCGAGTTGCCGGCGAGCTGCTTGAGCGCGCTGACGTCCTTCGGGAAGCAGTTCGAGAGAGCGATCGCGCCCGAGCTCACGATCGTGTGCGGGCCCGGCACCTCCATCGAGTACACCGGACCGCGGTGGTCACGCCTGGCGACGCCGGTGACGCGCACGAACGCCGTCCCCTCCTCGAATCGCCGGTATCCCGTGGGCGCGATGCGCTTCGCCTGGCGGCCGATGCTCGCGAGCACACCGACACGATCACGCTCCGGAACGAGGGCGATGGCCCGCTCGACCTGCTCGGCACCGCTGATCCGGATCCAGTGCGTGTCCTTGGTCGACCTCGCAGTGCGTCCGACGCGCCGCGAGGCGACGACGCCGAGATCGCCGAGCAGCCGCAGCACGCCGTCGGCGAGCTCGTCGCTGACGGTGCCGAGCTCGACGACGACGCTCGGTCCGCCGTTGACGAGCGACCACGAGCCGTCGCCCTCGAAGAGCCCGGAGAGCAGCGCCCACCTCATCTCGTCGGGCTGGTCCCAGATCAGATCCGGCAGCCGCTGCTCATAGGCGTTGCGGCCGAGGCCCAGGACCCCCGTCCACCACGCGGCGAGCAGCCGCGAGCCGACCGACACGACATGCGAGGTCGGCTTGCGGTCTGCTCGAGCCACGATGCCGTGACGCATCCAGTAGGCGACGACCTCGTCGGCGAGATACGGCTCGTTCTCGGGGTGGAAGCTCCAGGTGACGCGGCGGCGGTCGCCGTCCGCGACGGTGCAGCCCTCCGCGAGGTAGAGCCCCACGATCCGCCAGAACGCCGCGTCGATCGTCAGCTCGTTCGGCACGAAGTTGCCGTTGGAGGCCGTGCCGAAGCGCGCTCCCTCGACGGACAGGCCCGCGCGCCCCAGCTCGTCCAGCCGCAGCGTGCCGGTCCTCCTCACCCCGCCACTGCGGGCGACGGCGTCCCGGTGGCGGGCGAAGACCTCGCGGCGCTCGGCGACGGGCCGTGCGAGCAGGGCGTCGAGCTGTGCGCGGGCGGGCCGGACGATCAGCCGGTCGGCCGACAGCTCGGCGGCCTCCACCGCGGCGAGGACGGATGCGACGGACGTCGCCGTGCCCTCGGCCGGCCGGTCGACCGCCAACGGCAGCCAGTCGCCGGTGTCGACCCCGCCCGCGAGCTTGCGCTCGGGCTCCGCGCCGCGGCCGTCGCTGACGAGCAGCGGATGGTCGGGCGTCACGGTGACGGCGCGGCCCATCTTCGTGCGGACGGTGACCAGCTCACCCTCGTACTCACGGCGCGTGACGCACATCACCGGCAGGAACAACGAGTCGCCGAGCTCGGGCACGTACGACAGGACCTCGAGCGCGTGCGGCTCGAGCACGCCCTCCTGCGCCTCCGTCGCATCCCACTCCAGACGACGCCAGAGCTGCTCGAGGGTGACGAGCCTGGTGCGGCCGCGATGGCGGACGAGCACCCTCTCCTCGGGGGCGAGGCACGAGCCCCCGAAGCCGATGCCGGCCTGCAGGAACTTGGGGCCGATGCGGTCGTCCAGGCCCATCCCGCGCGCGACCTCGACGACGTCGGCGCCGGTCTCCTCGCAGACGTTGGCGATCTCGTTGATGAACGAGATCTTCGTCGCCAGGAAGGCGTTCGAGGCGAGCTTGACCATCTCCGCCGAGGCGATGTCGGTGCGCACGAGCTCGGCGTCGAGCGGCGCGTAGAGCTCGACCACGGCGTCGCCGGCCCAGTCGCCGTCGTCGCCGACGACGACGCGGTCGGGGTGCAGGAAGTCGGCGACGGCCGAGCCCTCCTTGAGGAACTCGGGGCAGGAGACGTAGCGGAAGCCGTCTTTGCCCGTCTCGCGGAAGCGGCGCTTGATCGCCGCGCCGGTGCCCACGGGGACGGTCGACTTCATCACCAGCGCGTGGCGGTCGGACGGCGGCATCGCGTCGACGACCGCGTGCACGGCGCTCAGGTCGGCGTCGCCCGAGTAGGTCGGCGGCGTGCCGACGGCGACGAACAGCAGCCGCGCGCGCTCGAGCGCGTCGGCGACGTCGGTCGAGAAGTGCATGCGCTCGCGGTTGCGCTGCACCATCTCCGCCAGCCCCGGCTCGTAGATCGGGACGCGTCCCTGGCGCAATCCCTCGACCTTCTCGGCGTCGATGTCGATGCAGTGGACGTCGGAGCCCAGCTCGGCGAAGCCCGCCGCGGTGACGAGGCCCACGTAGCCGGTGCCGATCACGCCGATGGGTTCGCGCTCGCTCGCCATGGGTCGCCGGAGATTAGTGCCCGGCGCCTCGGCGCGTCCGGCTAGGAGATGTGCGCCAGCGAGCGCGCGATGCCGAGCATCTGGCCGTTGGAGAGCGTCTCGGAGAGCGTGTTGGAGACCCAGTAGACCGCGTGCGTCGTGCGCCAGGCGACGATCCGCAGGCGATCGGCGTCGTAGAAGAGCTCGAACCTGCGCCCGTCGACCGAGCGCGTCTCGCTGGGGTGGTCGAGCACCGGCGGGTCCATCCACGTCATGCCCTGGATGCCGTAGTACTGGCCCACCTCCCCGGCCGACAGCACGAGCCGGTAGGCATGGTGCAGGACGCCCTCGTCGTCGCGGATGCCGTAGACGCGCGGCGGGTCGGAGACGAAGCCGCCCATGCCGTAGACCGCGCGCGGGTAGTACAGCGGGAACGGCGTCCGGCTGGCGGCGTCGGCGACGTAGTTCTCGGACGTCGTCCCGGCGGCGACCAGGCCCTTGGCGAGCGACGACTCGCGCTTCGTCTTGTGCCGCTTCGAGCGCGAGTGCGCATGCGAGCGCGAGGACGTCGTCGTCGTCGACCCGTGCGGCTCGGCCTGCGGCGGTCCGCCCGCCCTGGCTTCCAGGAAGCGCTCGCGCGCGTCGCGCAGGTTGCCCTGCGAGATCGTCACGAACTGCCCGTCGGTGGTGAAGTTCTCCGCCAGGTGGATCGTGCGCACCGGATGGCCGGCCGACTCGATCGCCAGCTTGATCAGCTTCAGCGTGGCGTCGGTGTCGCGGACGTCGGTGTCGGTGTAGCGGGCGAAGATCCGCAGCAGCTGCTCGTGCGAGCTGAGCAGGTCGCCGAGCGGGAGCTGGTCCTTGGCCGCCCGCAGGTACCACTGCTGGCGCGCCGCGCGGACCTCGTCGTTGTCGGTGTGGCGGTAGCGGACGAAGGCCAGCGAGTCGTTGCCGCACAGCCGCTGGTAGCCGGGCTGGATGTTGATCGCCGCCCAGCGCGCGCCGATCGGCACGCCCTTGTTGGAGTGGAAGTAGCGGCGGTCGACGTCGACGTAGAAGCAGCCCAGGTAGTTGATCGCCCGCGCGAAGCCGTCGAAGTTGACGTTGACGACGTGGTTGATCGGGAAGCTGCCGCCGAACAGCCCCTTGATGACCTGCACGGTGAGCTTGGGCCCGCCGTACGCGTAGGCCGCGTTGAGCTTGCAGGGGCCGCAGTGGCCGGGGATCTGGACCTCGAGGTCGCGCGGCAGCGACATCACCGCGGTCGCGCCCTTGGAGGGGTCGAGGCGGATCAGCATCAGCGTGTCCGACCGCGGCGGGTTGGTCGTGCCGTCGATCCAGCGGTGGTCGGAGCCGAGCACGAGGATCGTCTGCGGCCCGCCGCCGTCGACGTCGTCGAGCACGCTCTCGATGCCCTTGATCTTGTGGCCGGTCTTGATGATGTCGACGACGCTCTTGACCTCGAGCAGGCCGGCGGTGGCGGTCCCGGCCGCGGCCAGCACGAAGATCGCCAGGCAGCCCAGCGCGGCGCGCTTGAGCAGGCCGAGGCCCGGGCGTGGCGGCGAGTGAGGGGGCGGTGCGAGGCTCACGGGTGCGAACGCGGCGTGCGCCCGGCGACCGGCCGCAACCACGCCCCATCACGGTAGAGGTCCGGGCGGCGGCGCAGCCTCACGCCACCCGCAGCCCGCGGCCCTCGCCCTCGAGCCAGTCCGGAAGCGCCCGGACGAAGTCGCCCAGCGCCCTGCGATAGGCGTGCAGCGAGGAGACCGACACCCACTCCCCCGGCCCGTGGTGGCCGCCTCCGACCGGCCCGAACTCGACCGCGGGGATGCCGGCCTCGAGGAACGACACCGCGTCCGACGCGCCGTCGCGGCCGATGCTCAGCGGCTCGCCCGAGATCGAGCCCGCGAGCGCATCGCGCAGCGCCCGCACGTAGGGGTTCGAGCGCGACACGACCGCGGGAGGGCGGATGAACGTCCCGACGACCTCGATCTCGCCGATCGCGCGGATCTGCTCGAGGATCGCGCCCGCGTCCTGGTCGGGCAGGTAGCGGATGTCGACGTCCATGCCGCAGGCGTCGGGGACCTTGTTGAAGGCGTCGCCGCCGGCGATCCGCGCGAGGTTGATCGACGGGCGGTCGAAGAGGTCCGAGGACTCGCGGCTGAAGGGCAGCGTCTCGATGCGGCGGAAGACGTCGTAGGCCTTGAGGATCGCGTTGTCGCCGAGCCACGGCGTCGAGCCGTGGGCGGCCGTGCCGTGCACCGCGACGCGGATCGCGAGCACGCCCTTGGCCTGCACGCCGATGTGCAGGTCGGTCGGCTCGCCGGTGATCGCGAAGTCCGAGACGACCGTCCCGTCGGCGATCAGCGCGTCGATCGAGCGGTCCTCGACGTCCTCGGACTCCTCGTCGGGAACGCAGACGAAGCGGACGCGCACGCGCTGCTGGGCCGCCGCGTCGGCCGTCGCGAGCATCATCGCCGCCAGCGCGCCCTTCATGTCGTAGGCGCCGCGCCCGATCAGGCGGTCGCCCTCGACGCGCGGCTCGAACTGCCCGGCATGGGCCGGGACGACGTCGAGGTGGCCGTGGAGGACGACCGTCGGCGCGTCGGCGCCCGTGGCGCCGACGTCGGCGGCGATCACCGGCAGCCCGCGGTGCTCGCGCTCGGCGATGTCGATCGCGCGCGAGCCGAGCCAGCCCTTGACGAAGCTGGCGGCGGCGACGAGCTCCTCGGGCCTGCTCGTGTCGTAGCCGATCAGGCGCTCGGCGAGGGCGCGCTCGTCCATCACCCGTCAGACTAACCGGATGGCCCTCGCCCGCACGCTCGTCGCGCTCGCCGCCTTCCCGGCCGGCTGGGCCGTGCGCGAGGCCGGCAGCGGCCTGGCCGGCGGCCTCGTCGTGCTCGCCGCGATCGCGCTGTGCGCCGCCGGGCTCGAGCATCGGGCCGCGGCCCGGGTCGCCGGCGCCGGCGTCGCCTGCTTCGTCGCCGTGCACCTGATCGCGTTCGCGACGACGATCTACCTCGGGCTGGCCTGCGGGGCGCTGGCGTTCGCCGCGCTGGCCTCGCCGGCGTGGCGGCCGGGGTGGACGCCGGCGCGCTCCGGGCGGTAGAACCCACGCCATGGCCAACTTCCTGCGCCCCGAGTTCGACGACCTGCGCGACCACGACGGCTTCCGCTCGCGGCGGACGCGGCTCGGCCACCGGGCCGGGTCGCGCGCAATCGGCCTGAGCCTGTGGGAGCTGCCGCCCGGCGAGGCCGCCTACCCCTACCACCACCACTTCGGCGAGGAGGAGATGGCGATCGTCCTCGACGGCCGCCCGTCGCTGCGCGGCCCGGACGGCTGGCGCGAGCTGGAGCCGGGCGACGTCGTCTCGTTCCCCGTCGGCGAGCGTGGCGCCCACCAGATCGCCAACCGCGGCGAGGAGGTCGTGCGCTTCCTCGCGGTCAGCGCGCAGGCGGGCTACGCCGACGTCGTCTCCTACCCCGACTCGGGCAAGGTCAGCGCCGCCGACCGCCGACCGGAGGGCGCCGGCCCGCTCGGCCGCTACCGCGTCGCCGACGAGGTCGACTACTACGACGGCGAGACGCCGCCGGGACGCTGACCGCGCGCCCGGCCGCTAGGCCGACGCGCCCTCGGCGATCTTCAGGAACGCCTCGGCGCGGCGCTTGTCGCGGGCGGCCAGGCGGGCCTGCTCGGAGTCCTCGCCGGCCGAGGCCAGCTCGCGGTCGGCGCGCTCGATGCGCGCGCGCAGCTCGGCCGCGTCGAGCTCCTCGGGCCGCTGGGCCTCCTCGACGAGGATCAGCACGTGGTCGCCGGCGACCTGGACGTAGCCCTCGCCCTGCGCGAAGCGCAGGACGCCGGACTCGCCGCGGTAGAGCCGCAGCTCGGTCGGCTCGAGCATGCCCAGCAGCGGCTGGTGGCGGGCGAGGATGCCGATCGAGCCGACCGTCGTGCGGGTCGACACCATCGTCACCTCGTCGTTGAAGACCTCGCCCTCGGGGGTGAGGATCTCGCAGGTGAACGGCGTGTGGGCCACCGCGCGCCGCTAGCCCTTCTTCGCCGTGGCGAGGACGTCGTCGATCGAGCCCTTCAGCAGGAAGGCGCTCTCGGGCACGTCGTCGTGCTGGCCGTCGATGACCTCCTTGAAGGAGCGCACCGTCTCGGCGATCGGGACGTAGGCGCCCGGCGTGCCGGTGAACTGCTCGGCGACGTGGAACGGCTGCGACAGGAAGCGCTCGATCTTGCGGGCGCGCTGCACCGTGACCTTGTCCTCGTCGGAGAGCTCGTCGATGCCCAGGATCGCGATGATGTCCTGGAGCTCCTTGTAGCGCTGCAGGATCTCCTTGACCTGGTTGGCCACCTGGAAGTGCTCCTCGCCGACGACGTCGGGCTTGAGGATCGTCGACGTCGAGTCGAGCGGGTCGACGGCCGGGTAGATGCCCTTCTCGGCGATGCCGCGCGAGAGCACGGTCGTCGCGTTGAGGTGGGCGAACACCGACGCCGGCGCCGGGTCGGTGAGGTCGTCGGCGGGGACGTAGATCGCCTGCACCGAGGTGACCGAGCCCTGACGCGTCGAGGTGATCCGCTCCTGGAGCTGGCCCATCTCGGTCTCCAGCGTCGGCTGGTAGCCGACCTGCGAGGGCATGCGGCCCAGCAGCGCCGAGACCTCCGAGCCGGCCTGCACGAAGCGGAAGATGTTGTCGATGAACAGCAGCACGTCCTGGCCCTGCTCGCGGAAGTACTCGGCCATCGTCAGGCCCGACAGCGCGACGCGCATGCGCGCGCCGGGCGGTTCGTTCATCTGGCCGAAGACGAGCATCGTCTTGTCGATGACGCCCGACTCCTTCATCTCCAGCCAGAGGTCGTTGCCCTCGCGCGAGCGCTCGCCCACGCCGCAGAAGGCCGACAGGCCGCCGTGCTCCTGGGCGAGGTTGTGGATCAGCTCCTGGATGAGGACGGTCTTGCCGACGCCGGCGCCGCCGAACAGGCCGACCTTGCCGCCCTTGGCGTAGGGCGCGAGCAGGTCGACGACCTTGATGCCGGTCTCGAACATCTCCTGCGTCGGCGAGAGGTTCTCGACCGTCGGGGCGTCGCGATGGATCGGCCAGCGCTCCTTGACCTCGATCGGAGCGCCGAGGTCGATCGGCTCGCCGAGCAGGTTGAAGATGCGCCCGAGCGTCACCTCGCCGACGGGGACGGTGATCGGGCCGCCGGTGTCGACGACCTCCGTGCCGCGCGCCAGGCCGTCGGTCGTGTCCATCGCGACGGCGCGCACGCGGTCGTCGCCGAGGTGCTGCTGGACCTCGCAGACGAGGACGCCGTCCTCGCCGCGGTCGACCGTGATCGCCGAGTTGATCTCGGGAAGCTCGTCGGGGAAGACGGCCTCGATGACGACGCCCTGGATCTCCTCGATCCGGCCGACGTTGGTCTTGGTGGGGGTATCGGTGGCCATGGCTCTCTGGGACGGTTCCTCGGTTAGACCAGCGACTCGGCGCCGGCGACGACTTCCATGATCTCCTGGGTGATCTCCGCCTGGCGGGCGCGGTTCATCTCCAGGGTGAGGTCCTCGATGACCTCGGCGGCGTTCTCGGACGCGTTGCGCATCGCGGTCATGCGCGCGCCGTGCTCGGACGCGGTGCTCTCCAGCAGCGCCCGGAAGATCGAGATCTCGACGTAGTCGGGCACGAGCCGCTGGAGGATCTCGGCCGGGTCGGGCTCGTAGTCGACGAGCGCGTGGCCGTGGCCCTCCTCGTGCGCCTCCTCCTGCTCGGCCTCGGCCGCGCCGTGGCCGACGGCCCGGCTCGCGCGGCCGCCCTCGAGCACGGTCGCCTGCTGCAGCGGCAGCAGCGTCTCGCGGCGCACCTCCTGGGTCAGCGCCGAGACGTAGCCGTTGTAGAAGACGTCGACACGGTCAACGGCGCCGTCGACGTAGGCGGCCATCAGCGCCTCGGCGACGTCGCGCGCGTCCGAGAACGCCGGGCGGTCGGTGAAGCCGACGAAGCCGCCCGCGACCTCGCGGCCGCGGAACGTCAGCGACGACACGCCGCGGCGGCCGGACGCGTAGAAGACGACCTGCCTGCCCTCGGCCTCCAGCTCGGAGGCGGCCCGCAGGCCCGCGCGGATGATCTGCGAGTTGAACGCGCCCGCGAGGCCGCGGTCGGCAGTGACGAGCAGGATCGCGACCCGGTCCTGGCTGTCGCGCTGCTGGAGGATCGGCATCGAGGCGATCTCAGCGCCGGCGGCCTGGGCCGCCTGGCGCGTCATCCGCCGGATCGCCCCCGCGTACGGGCGCAGGCGCTCGATGCGCTGCTCGGCGCGGCGCAGGCGCGCCGCGGCGACCATCTCCATCGCGCGCGTGATCTTGCGGATGTTCTGGACCGACGAGATGCGGTTCTTGACGTCCCGCTGGCTCACGCGACGGCGGTCTCCGGCTCGGGAGCGGGCTCCTCGGCGGCGACCTCGGCGACGGCCGCGGCGGCGCGCGGCCTCTCGTCGGCCGCCTCGAGCGGCTGGCCGTCCTCGTCGAGGTCGTAGCCGAAGTCCTCGGCGTACTCGGTGACGGCCTTCTTGACCGCCTCCTGCGTCTCGTCGGACCAGTCGCCGCCGGCGATCGTCTCCAGCAGCCCGGCCTGCTCGGAGTGCAGGCGCTGCGTCAGGCCCTCGAGGAACTCGGTCACCTTGTCGGTCAGGATCCGGTCGAGGAAGCCGTTGGTGCCGGCGTAGACCTGGACCACCTGCACGGCGACCGGAAGCGGCGAGCGCTCGTTCTGGTTGAGCATCGCCACCAAGCGCTCGCCGCGGGCCAGCGTGCGCTGGGTGTCCGGGTCGAGGTCGGAGCCGAACTGGGCGAACGCCTCGAGGTCGCGGTACTGGGACAGCTCGATCTTCAGGCGTCCGGCGACGCGCTTCATCGGCGTGATCTGCGCGTTGCCGCCGACGCGCGACACCGAGATGCCGACGTTGATGGCCGGGCGCACGCCCGCGTAGAAGAGCTTCGGCTCGAGGAAGATCTGGCCGTCGGTGATCGAGATGACGTTCGTCGGGATGTAGGCCGACACGTCGCCCGCCTGCGTCTCGATGATCGGCAGCGCGGTCAGCGAGCCGCCGCCGAGGTCGTCGTTGAGCTTGACC
>DASZVK010000004.1:0-4779 GCA_035547175.1 Solirubrobacteraceae bacterium | reverse complement strand
GCGTGCTCGCGGGCGAGCGCCGCGGCACGATCGTGGTCGTAGGGCGCGCCGTCGATCGCCCACGGGCGGTGGTCCATGCGCGTGCGGCGGTGGTAGTCGCGGTAGCCGCCGTCCCCGGGGTAGCCGCCGTCGCCCCAGACGAGGTCGATCGTCTCGCGGTCGAGCGGGACGAGCGTCGGCCCGGCCTCGCCCCGCAGCGGGCGCAGGCTCGCGGGCGCGCCGCGGCCGAGGACGTCGGTGAGCTCGACGCAGCAGGCGTGCACGCCCGCCTCCTCGAGCAGCGGCTCGAGCCACGGCGCGTGCGCGCACTCGGGCAGCCAGAGGCCGCCGCGCCAGCGCTCGCCGAAGCGCGCGCGGTGGGCGGCGATGCCGGCCGCGAGCTGCAGGCGCACGCCCGGCTCGGTCGCCAGCAGCGGCAGCACGGCGTGCGTGGCCGCCGACGTCCACGCCGCGAACGGCGCGAGGCGGGCGAGCAGGTCGGGCCGCGCCGCGAGCGCCTCGGCGGCGCGCGCGTAGTCGGCCGCGCTGCGCTCGAGCGGCGCGCGCAGCTCGGCCGGCGCCTGCTCGAGGTCGATGCGGTGCGACTCGGGCCGCAGCTCGCGCAGGAAGGCCAGGCAGCGGTCGATCGCGTCCGGGGCCTCGAGCTGGTCGCAGAGAACCGGCGTCAGCGAGACCGTGACCGGCGCGCCGGTCTGCTCGAGCACGTCGAGCACCGGCAGGTAGGAGGTCGCGATCGCCTCCCAGAGCCACTCCTCGCCGAACGGCCAGGTGTCGAAGCCCTCGACGTAGGGCATGTGGGTGTGCAGGACGAGCGCGAGGGAGCCGCCGGCGCGATCGCCGCCCACCCGGCTACTCCCCGGCCGCCTCGAGCGGACGGCTCACTGCGCCGTGTACGCGCCGTCGGCGGCGACGATCGCGCCGGACACGAACGACGCCGCCGGCGAGGCCAGGAAGGCGATCACCTGCGCGATCTCGTCGTTGGTCGCGCAGCGGCCGAGCGGATGGCTGGGGCCGATCGCGTCCCAGAGCTCGTCGGTCGCCCCGGGGATGAAGTGGCCGCGGATCGCGCCCGGCGCGACCGCGTTGACGCGCACGCCGCGGCCGCTGCACTCGACGGCGAGCTGGCGCGTGATCTGCACGATCGCGCCCTTCGTCGCGCAGTAGGCGACCTGGTCGGGCAGGCCGATCAGCCCCGAGATCGACGCCGTGTTGACGATCGCCCCCGACCCCTGCTCGAGCATGTGCCCCAGCGCCTCGCGGCAGTGGCGGAAGACGCTCTTGACGTTGACCTCCATCAGCAGGTCCCAGTCCTCGTCGGTCGTCTGGTCGATCGGCTTGCCGAGGAAGACGCCGGCGTTGTTGACGAGCACGTGCAGGCCGCCGAAGCGCTCCAGCGCGAGCGCCACCGCGTCGCGCGCCGTCTGCGGCGCGCGCACGTCGGCGACCAGCGCCGCGACGCCGTCGTCGGCGTCGGCCAGCTCGCGCACGTCCGGGTCGACGTCCTCGGCGACGACGCGGACGCCCGACTCGCGCAGCAGCCGCACGACCGCGCGGCCGACGCCGCCGGCCGCGCCGGTGACGATCGCGGTCCGATCCTCCGCGTCCCTCACCGGCCGGACACTATGCGACGCGACCGCCGCCCGGCTCACGGCCGGCAGATCGCGAGGAAGTCCAGGGCCCGGTCCAGGCGGCGCGCGCGCAGGGCGAAGTCGCGCGTCGAGATCGCCGGCACGAAGCGGCCGTAGAAGCGCTCGGTGAGGCCCAGCCGCGCGTGGAGGTCGTCCCAGCGCGCGTGGCGGATCGCCAGCTCGTGCGCGCGCAGCCGGCGCGCGTGGAACAGGCCCAGCAGGCGCACGTCGGCGAAGTGCGCCTCGCACAGCGCCCGGAACTCGGCGGCGCGGTACTCGCGCACGTGCCACGGGTTGCCCGAGCGCTCGGCGCCGGGCGGGGCGAGCGTGAGCACGTTGGGCGTCGAGACGTAGGCCACGCCGCCCGGGCGCAGCTGGCCGCGGAAGCGCTCGAGCACGGCCCCGGGGTCCTGCAGGTGCTCGATCGTCTGCAGGAAGACGATCGCGTCGGCGGGCTCGGCGAACGTCTCGGCCAGGTCGCGGCGGAACGACACGCGCGGGTAGCGCAGGCGGGCGTGCTCGCAGGCCTCGGGGTTGGGCTCGATGCCGACGACCGACGCGGCGCTGCGCGCGAGCACGTCGGCGCCGTAGCCCTCGCCGCTGGCCACGTCGACGACGCGCAGCCCGCCGACCCGCGCGGCGATCCACTCGTAGACGACGAGATGGCGCCTGTACCAGTAGTTCTCCTCCGGCACGTCGGGCAGCGTGCGCTCGCCGGTCAGCGCCAGCGGCGGCACGCCCGGAGGCTGGTCGCGCTGGACGTGGAGAGGCTCCTGCGCCATCGTCGCGGACCCTAGAGCGGTGACGTAGGCTGCGGCGCATGGCCGTGGATGCGCGGGAGCTGAGCCCCGAGGAGATCCGCGACGTCAACGCCCGCTACCACGACGTGGCGGCGGCCGACTACGACGCCAAGTGGGGCATCGACTTCGGCGACGTCGGGCGATCGCAGGTGCTGATGAAGGTCCGCAAGCTGCTCGGCCCCGAGATCGGTCGCGGCGGGGCGGGCGGGATCCGGTTCTCCGACGCGCTGGAGATCGGCGCCGGGACCGGGTACTTCACGCTCAACCTGATGCGGGCCGGCGTGATCGAGCGGGCGACGTGCACCGACATCTCGGAGGGGATGCTCGCGACGCTCGCCGCCAACGCGCGGCGGCTGC
This sequence comes from Solirubrobacteraceae bacterium, assembly GCA_035547175.1. GTDB lineage: Bacteria > Actinomycetota > Thermoleophilia > Solirubrobacterales > Solirubrobacteraceae > BP-464. The sequence goes on along the minus strand of DASZVK010000004.1, from coordinate 1,994 downwards.
GCCTCGAGGTGGACGCGCAGGTCGCCGACGCCGAGCGGCTGCCGTTCGCCGGCGAGCGCTTCGACCTCGTGCTCGGCCACGCGATCCTGCACCACGTCCCCGACCTCGCCGCCGCGTTCGCCGAGATCCACCGCGTGCTGCGCCCCGGCGGGACGTTCCTCTTCGCGGGCGAGCCGTCGCGCACGGGCGACCGGCTCGCCGCCTACCCCAAGCGCGGCGCCGCCGCCGTCGCGCCGCTGTGGCGCGCGGCGATCGGCGCGCGGCCGTCGGGTGGCCACGCCGCGGACGACGGCGACGGGCACGCGCACGACGCCGACGACCACCTGCTCGAGGGCGTCGTCGACGTCCACGCCTTCGCGCCCGGCGAGCTCGAGGCGCTCGCGCGCGACGCCGGCTTCGAGGGCGTGCGCGTGCGCGGCGAGGAGCTGCTGGCCAACTGGTTCGGCTGGGCGAACCGCACGCTCGAGGCGACCGCGCGGCCCGACGACGTCCCCTGGCTGTGGCGCCAGTACGCCTACCGCGGCTACCTCGCGCTGCAGTGGCTCGACGCCGCCCTGCTGGAGTCGCGGCTGCCGGCCGGCGTCTTCTACAACCTGATGATCACGGGGACGAAGCCCACGACCGCGGAGCGCGCGACCGCCTAGTGGCGGCGCTGCCGTGGAGCAGGCCGCTGGGCGCCCGGCCGCTGCCGGGAGGCGCCGGCACGGAGGTGCGCGTGTGGGCGCCGCTGGCCGGCGAGGTCGCCGTGCGCGCCCACGGCGCCGACCACCCGCTCGCCGACGCCGGCCTCGGCGTGCGCGAGGGCGCGATCAGCCCGCTGCGCGCCGGCGACGACTACCTCGTCGTGCTCGACGGGACCCCGTGGCCGGACCCGTGCACACGCTGGCAGCCCGAGGGGATGCGCGGCCCGTCGCGCGTGCTCGACACGGGCGCCTTCGCCTGGACCGACGCCGGCTTCGAGCCGCCGGCGCTCGCCGACCTCGTCGTCTACGAGCTGCACGTCGGCGCGTTCACGCCGCAGGGCACGTTCGACGCCGTCGCGCCGCACCTGCGCGAGCTGCGAGAGCTGGGCGTCACGGCGATCGAGCTGATGCCCGTCGCCGACGGCCCGGGGATGCGCGGCTGGGGCTACGACGGCGCCTACCCGGCCGCCGCGCACCGCGCCTACGGCGGCCCGCACGGCCTGGCGCGGCTCGTCGACGCCGCCCATGCCGAGGGCCTCGCCGTGATCCTCGACTGCGTCTACAACCACGTCGGCGCGTCGGCGGACGCCGCCTACCGGGCGTTCGGCCCGTACTTCACCGACCGCCACTCGACCTTCTGGGGCGAGGCGATCAACTACGACGGCGCCGACAGCGACCCCGTGCGCGAGTGGGCGATCCAGAGCGCGGTCGGCTGGGTCGCCGACTTCCACCTCGACGGGCTGCGCCTCGACGCGCTGCACGCGATCTTCGACCAGGGCGCGCGCCACGTCGTCGCCGAGCTGGCCGAGCGCGTGCACGCCGCGAGGCGCGGCGCGCTGGTGATTGCCGAGAGCGGCATGAACGACCCCAAGGTCGTGCGCGGCAGCGAGCGCGGCGGCTGGGGCTGCGACGCGGTCTGGGCCGACGACCTCCACCACTCGCTTCGAGCGCTCCTGACCGGCGACAGCGACGGCTACTACGCGGATTTCGGCGCCGTCGCAGACGTCGCCAAGGCGCTTGCTCGGCCGGTTGTCTACGACGGCGTCTACAGCGGCTTCAGACAGCGCGTCTTCGGCGTCCCCCACGACGACGTCGCACCAGAGCGTTTCGTCGTCTACTGCCAGGACCACGACCAGGTCGGCAACCGGGCGTTCGGCGACCGCCTTCCGCTCGAGGTGCAGCCGCTGGCGGCGCTCTGCGTCCTACTCTCCCCGTTCACGCCGATGCTCTGGATGGGCGAGGAGTACGGCGAGCAGGCGCCGTTTCAGTTCTTCACCGATCACATCGACGAGGAGATCGCGATCGCAACCC
>DASZVK010000003.1:0-2652 GCA_035547175.1 Solirubrobacteraceae bacterium | reverse complement strand
GGCCGCCGTCGCCGTCGTCGTCGGCCGGCCAGAAGTCGCGCAGGTCGCCCGTCGTGAACAGCAGCCGCAGCAGCAGCGCGAGCCCGACGAGGTGCACGACGCCGACGAGCAGCAGCGAGGCCAGCTCGCCGCTCACGCGCGCAGCTCCTCGCGCAAGGCGGCGAGCGCCAGCACCGCCTCGGCCGCGTGGCGGCCCTGGTCGCGCTTGCCGCCGCCCGAGCGCGCGATCGCCTGCTCGTGGCTCTCGACGGTCAGCACGCCGAACCCGCACGGCACGCCGGTGCCCAGCTGCACGTCCATCAGGCCCTGGGCGCAGGACTCGCAGACGTGGTCGTAGTGCGACGTCTCGCCGCGGATCACGGCGCCGAGCGCGGCGACGCCCGCGTAGCGCCCCGACTCGGCGCAGTAGCGCGCGGCCAGCGGCAGCTCGTAGGCGCCGGGCACGTCGTAGACGTCGACGCGCTCGGCGCCGGCCTGCTCGAACGCCGCCCGCGCGCTCGTCACGAGGCGCTCCGCCAGGTCCTCGTAGAAGCGCCCGACGACGATCGCATAGCGATGGGGCGTCACCCGGCGTCGTCCTCGACGTCGTGGCGGTGCTCGGAGGCGAGCATCTCCTCGTCGAGCGCGAGCCCCTGGTGGTGGAGCGTGTGGCCCATCCGCACCGCCTTGGTGCGCAGGTAGGCCTCGTTGTGCGGGTTGGGCGTGTGCTCGATCGGCACCTGGTCGGTGACGACGAGGCCGTAGCCCTCGAGGCCGCGGATCTTCTTCGGGTTGTTGGTCAGGATGCGGATCGACGACAGCCCCAGGTCGGCGAGGATCTGGGCGCCGATGCCGTAGTCGCGCAGGTCGGCCGGCAGGCCGAGGCGGAGGTTGGCCTCGACGGTGTCGAGCCCCTCCTCCTGGAGCTTGTAGGCGCGGAGCTTGTTGAGCAGGCCGATGCCGCGGCCCTCCTGGGAGAGGTAGAGCAGCACGCCCTCCCCCTCGGCGTCGATCATCGCCAGCGCCGACTCGAGCTGCTCGCCGCAGTCGCAGCGCAGCGAGTGGAAGACGTCGCCGGTCAGGCACTCGGAGTGCACGCGCACGAGCACGTCGTCCTTGCCGCGCACGTCGCCCTTGACGAGCGCGACGTGGTGCTTGTCGTCGACCGTCGAGCGGTAGCCGATCGCCGTGAAGTCGCCGAACGCGGTCGGCAGCGCCGTGTCGACGACGCGCTCGACGAGCCGCTCGTGGCGGCGCCGGTAGGCGATCAGGTCGGCGATCGTGATCATCCGCAGGCGGTGCTTGGCGCAGTAGGCCGCGAGGTCGTCGGCGCGCGCCATCGACCCGTCCTCGTTCTGGATCTCGCAGATCACGCCCGCGGGGATCAGCCCCGCGAGGCGCGCGAGGTCGACCGACGCCTCGGTGTGGCCGGTGCGCTCGAGCACGCCGCCCGGCTTGGCCTTGAGCGGGTGCACGTGGCCGCCGACGACGATGTCCCGGCGGCCCTTGGTGGGGTCGATCGCGACCTGCATCGTGTGCGCCTGGTCGTGCACGCTGATCCCGGTCGTGACGCCCTCGCGCGCCTCGATCGTGACCGTGAACGGCGTCTCGTAGGCGGTCTCGTTCTTCAGCGACATCAGCTCGAGCCCGAGCTCGTCGCAGCGCTCGGGCGTGAGCGCGAGGCAGATCCAGCCGCCCGCCTGGCGCGTCATGAAGTTGATCGCGTCGGGCGTGATGAACTGCGCCGCCATCACGAGGTCGCCCTCGTTCTCGCGGTCCTCGTCGTCGACGACGACGATCATCCTGCCCGCGGCGATGTCCTCCAGCGCCTCCTCGATCGAGGAGAACCGCACGGCGCCCCCGGTGGCCGCCATCAGGCCCGCGCTCCCATCAGCCGCTCCACGTACTTCGCCAACACGTCGGCCTCTAGGTTGACGGATCGGCCGGTCCGCAGCGCTCCCAGCGTCGTCCGCGCGCGCGTCTCGGGGATCAGCGAGACGTCGAACGAGCCCTCGCCGAGGGCCGCGACGGTGAGGCTGACGCCGTCGACGGCGATCGAGCCCTTCTCGACCACGTCGCGCAGGACGTCATCGGGCGCCTCGATCGTCACGACCAGCGCGAAGCCGTCCTCGCGCCGCTCGGCGACCGTGCCGACGCCGTCGACGTGGCCCTGGACGACGTGGCCGCCGAGGCGACCGCCGGCGCGCAGCGGCAGCTCCAGGTTGACGCCGGAGCCGGGCTCCAGCTCGCCGAGCGAGGAGCGGCGCAGCGTCTCGTGCATGACGTCGGCGCGGAAGCCGTCGGCGGTCGGCCCGACCGCGGTCAGGCAGACGCCGTTGACGGCGATCGAGTCGCCCTCGCCCAGCTCGCCGGCGAGCGCCGTGCGCACGCCGAGGCGGGCGCCGTCGCCGGTGCGCTCGATCGCCGCGACGCTGCCGAGGTCCTCGACGAGCCCGGTGAACATCAGCGGCTCCTCGTCGTCGCGGGGCGCGCCACCTACCACTCCCTCAGGCGGGCGCTGATCAGCAGGTCCTCGGCGACGCGCTCGCAGGTCAGCGTCTGGGCGCGCAGCGCGTCGGCGACGAGGTCGACGCCCTCGCCCTCGAGCGGATCGCGCGCCGAGCGCCCGCCGAGCAGCAACGGCGCCAGGAACAGCCGCACCTCGTCGATCTC
>DASZVK010000002.1:0-11323 GCA_035547175.1 Solirubrobacteraceae bacterium | reverse complement strand
CGGAGCGCGGGCTAGCCGCGGCCGGCGGCCGCGTGCCGCCGCCGCGCCCGCTCGGCGATCGCCTGCGCCGTCCTGGTCGGCGGCGCCAGCTTGTTGAGCACCAGGTCGACGCCGCGGTCGCCGATGCGCTCGCACGCCTCGCCGACGTCGAGCGCCGTGACGACGACGAGCGCGGCTTCGGGCGCGAGCGCGCGCACGCGCGAGAGCGCTTCGAGGTCGAGCTCGGGCATCCACAGGTCGACGATCACGGCATCGATCGCGCGCGTCCCCCCGACGAGCCGCTCGGCCTCCTCCCAGCTGGCCCCGCGGCCGACCACCTCGACGCCCTCGGCGATCAGCATCGTCGCGAGCAGGGCCCTGAACCCGGGCGCATCGTCACAGACGACGGCCGTGAGCCGCTCCGCCTCCATAGCGCGCCGGTTGTAGCAGGCGGCGTGGCTCGACGCGCCGCATCGCGGCGCGAGCGGGACCCGCGTCCTCAGGGCCGCTGGGGGCGCGGGCGGTGGGCGTCGAGGATGCCGCGGGCCTCGCGCGCGGCCTCGGCGATGCGCGCCACGTACTCGTCGCGCTGCTCGCGCGACAGGTCGTCGCCGCGGCCGGCCAGCAGCTCGGCGAAGCCGGCGATCACCGTGACCGGCGTGCTGAGGTCGTGGACCAGGCGCGCGACGGCGCGGTCTCGCTGGCTGGCCGTCTCGCTCAACGATCCTCGCGGTCCAGCGCGATCTCGCCCCGCTCGAGCGCGATCGCGATCGCGTGGACGCGGTTGCGCGCCTGCAGCTTGCGGATCACGTTGCGCACGTGCGTGCGGACGGTCTCGATCGACACGTTGATCTCCGCGCCGATCGCCTCGGCCGTCATGCCCTCGGCCATCAGGTGCATGATCTCGCGCTCGCGCGGCGAGAGCTGGGCGACGCGCGCCGTGGCGCGCGAGGACAGCAGCAGGCTGTCCAGCCGCGGGTCGACGTAGGACCCGCCGGCGGCGACGCGCTCGATCGCCGACTGCAGCTCCTGCATCGAGCCGGTCTTGAGCGCGTAGCCGCGCGCGCCCGAGTCCAGCCCCTCGTAGAGCAGCTCGGTGTCGCTGTCGCCCGTGTAGAGGATCACGCCGAGCTCCGGGCGGCGCGCGAGCAGCTCGCGCGTCAGCGCGATGCCGCTGCCGTCGGGCAGGCGGACGTCGACGATCGCGACCTCGGGGTCGCTGACCTCGAGCAGGTCGACGGCCGCCGCGACGTTGCCCGCCACCCCGACGACCTCGTTGCCGGCGTTGGTCAACATGACCTCGAGCCCCTCGCGCAGGGCCTCGTGGTCATCGACGACGATCAGCCGCGGCATCCGCGGCCGAATCTAACGGGTCGCCGTGCCAAACGCCGCAAAGAGCGGGCGAGGATCGGCGATCCGGGTCGCCGACGGCACGGTGCTATCTAAGGTTGGGGTCGGGAGATGGCCAAGGACACCGAGAAGCTCATCCGCCAGCTTTCGCTGATCTCGTATCTGATGGCGGAGAGGCGTCCGGTCACGGCGCTCGAGATCCGCCGCGACGTCGAGGGCTACAGCGGGATGAACGAGGACGCGTTCGCGCGGCGCTTCTACGCCGACCGCGCCGAGCTCGACTCGCTCGGCATCCAGCTCACCGTCGACCGGCCGGCCGACGGCGTCGCCGAGCAGGAGAACTACTCGCTGCGGCCGGAGAACTTCCACCTGCCGGCGATCGCCTTCTCGGACTCCGAGCTCGCCGCGCTGCAGACGGCGCTGGCGCTGCTCGACGGCGAGTTCGCCTACGCCGAGCCGCTGCGGCTGGCGCTCCAGCAGATCTCGTGGGGCCGGCCGAGCCCGCTCGCGGCGCCCGAGCAGCAGGGCGTCGCGCTCGGCATCACCGCGTCGGCGGGCGGCCACGAGCTCTCGGCGCGGCTGGCGAAGATCGAGACGGCGATCTTCCGCAACAAGACGATCACGTTCGGCTACTACACGATGGAGCGCGACGCCGAGGAGCCGCGCAAGGTCGACCCCTACCACCTGCTCTTCCAGGGCGGGCAGTTCTACCTCCTGGGCCACTCGCACGAGCGCGACGCGCTGCGCGTCTTCCGCCTGTCGCGGATCCGCGGCAAGGTCGCCTACGCGACGAAGGCCGAGCACGACTTCAAGCGCCCGCCCGCCGACGCCTTCGACCCGCGCGAGTACGCCAACCGCGCCGCCTGGCAGTTCGGCGACGCCGTCGGCACCGCCGAGATCGCCGTCTCCGAGCGGCTCGCCTGGCAGGTCGAGCGCCACTTCGGGCGCTTCGGCGAGGTGCAGCGGCGCGACGACGGCTCGATCCTGCTGCGCACCGAGTACGCCAACGCGCGCCAGGTGGCGAGCTTCGTGCTGCCGCTGGGCGAGCACGCGCGCGTCGAGGGCCCGCCCGAGCTGGCGGCCGAGGTCGAGCGGCGCGTCGCGCTGCTCGTCGAGCGCCACGAGGGCGAGCCCGCGCTCGCCAAGCCCGTCGCGGCGCCCGCCGCCCGCGACGCCGAGGCCGACGGCGACGCCACCACGGCCAGGCGCGAGGCCGGCATCCGCCCCGAGCGCTTCGCGCGGCTGGTGACGCTGGCGTCGATCCTGATCGACGCCGGGCGCGCCGGGCGCACGCTCGAGCTCGACGAGGTCTGCGAGCGCCTGCAGGTCTCAGAGGCCGAGCTGCGCGAGGACGTCAACGTGCTCAACGTCGTCAACTTCGGCGGCGGCTCCTACGTCCTCTACGCCGAGGTCTCCGACGACGGGACGATCGAGGTCGACCCCGAGCCGTACTCCGACAACTTCGCGCGCCCGGCGCGGCTGCTGCCGGTCGAGGCCAAGGCGCTGGTCGCGGCGATCGACCTGCTCGGCGACCACCTGCCCGCCGGCTCGCTGGCCTCGGCCCGCGAGAAGATCGTCGACGCGCTCGGCAGCGATCCGATGGAGCAGGGCCTGCAGATCGCCGACGCCGGCGGCGACGACTCCGAGATCGCCCGCGTCGCCTCGCACGCAATCGCGCGGCGGCGGCTGCTGCGCCTGGAGTACTACAAGCCCGACGCCGACGAGCTGACGCCGCGCGTCGTCGAGCCCTACGCGCTGATCAACGGCCGCGAGGGCTGGTACGTCGCCGCGTTCGACCGCGCCAAGGACGACGTCCGCCACTTCCGCCTGGACCGGATCAAGACCGCGGAGGTCACCGACGAGCGCTTCTCGCCGCGCCCCGAGGTCGACCCGGCGGCCGACGTCGAGGGCTGGCCGCGCACCGGCGAGCTGCCCGCGTCGCAGCGCGCGCGGGTGTGGGTGTCCCCCGAGCGGGCGCGCTGGGCGCGCGAGGAGCGCACGGTCGCGCAGGAGCTCGCCGACGGCTCGGTGATCGTCGAGCTCGCGTTCGCCGGGACCGACTGGCTGGTGCGCGAGGTGCTCAAGGAGGCCGGCGACGCCGCCGTCCTCGAGCCGGCGGGCGCGCGCGAGGCCGTCCTCGAGGCGGCCCGCGCGCTCGGCGCCGTCAGCGCGGCGCGCTGACCGTCGCACGCGCGCCCGGCGGTCGCAATAGCCTTCCCCGCCGTGAGCCGGCGCGGCGAGATCACGATGACCCGCGAGGAGGTCGTCGCGTTCCTCGAGCAGGAGCGGACCGTCGCCTGCGCGACGATCGGCCCGCGCGGCTGGCCGCACGTGATGCCGCTCTGGTACGTCGTGCGCGACGGCGAGGTGTGGGCGCTGACCTGGGCGCGCTCGCAGAAGGTGCGCAACCTCGAGCGCGACCCGCGGGCGACCCTGCAGGTCGAGGCGGGCGACTCCTACGACGAGCTGCGCGGCGTGATGATCGAGGCGCGGGCGGTGATCCACCGCGACGCCGAGACGATCGTGGAGATCGGCGAGCAGCTCGTCGCGCGCCATCCGGCCGAGCCGCTGACCGCCGAGGCGGTCGCCCGGCAGGCGCCCAAGCGGGCGGCGCTGCAGTTCGTCGCGCAGCGGGTCGCGTCGTTCGACCACCGCAAGCTCCCGACGGGCGTCTACTGATGAAGGGGCTGATCCTCTCCGGCGGCAAGGGCACGCGCCTGCGGCCGATCACGCACACCTCGGCCAAGCAGCTCGTGCCGGTCGCCAACAAGCCGGTGCTCTTCTACGGCATCGAGGCGATGGCGCAGGCGGGCATCGAGGACGTCGGGATCATCATCGCCCCCGAGACCGGCGACGAGATCCGCGCGGCGGCGGGCGACGGCTCGCGCTTCGGCGTGCGCATCACCTACGTCGTGCAGGACGAGCCGGCCGGCCTGGCGCACGCCGTGCTGACCGCCGAGCCGTTCCTCGGCGCGGACCCGTTCGTCATGTACCTCGGCGACAACCTGCTGCAGGGCGGGATCGCCGAGCTGGTGGCGGCCTTCGAGGCCAACCGCCCCGACGCGCTGATCCTGCTGACGCCGGTGCCCGACCCCGAGCACTACGGCGTCGCCGAGCTGGAGGACGGCCGCGTCGTGCGGCTGGCCGAGAAGCCGCCCGAGCCGAAGACCGACCTCGCACTCGTCGGCGTCTACATGTTCACGCCGGCGATCCACGAGGCGGCGCGCGCGATCGAGCCGTCGGCGCGCGGCGAGCTGGAGATCACCGACGCGATCCAGCAGCTCGTCGACTCGGGGCTGCGCGTCGAGCCGCACATCGTGCGCGGCTGGTGGAAGGACACCGGCCGGCTCGACGACATGCTCGAGGCCAACCGCCTGATCCTCGACCAGGTCGAGCCGCGCGTCGACGGCGAGCTGGTCGACTCGACCGCCGAGGGGCGCGTCGTGATCGAGGCCGGCGCGCGCCTGGAGCGCTGCACCGTGCGCGGCCCGGCGATCGTCGCGCCGGGCGCGCGGCTGAGCGACTGCTACATCGGCCCGTACACCGCGATCGGCGAGGGCTGCGTCGTGCAGCGCGCCGAGGTCGAGCACTCGATCCTGCTCGCCGGCTCGTCGGTCGTCGGCCTCGACGGCCGCATGGAGTCCTCGCTGCTGGGGCGCAACGTCCACGTCGGCCGCGACGGCCGCCAGCCGCGGGCCTACCGCTTCATGGTCGGCGACAACTCCGAGATCGGGATTCCCTAGGGGGCGGCGGCGGTGCGCGTGCTCGTCACCGGGGCGGCCGGGATGCTCGGGCACCGCGTCGTCGAGGTCGCCCGCGAGCGCGGCCACGACGCGGTCGGCAGCGACCTGCCCGAGCTCGACCTGACCGACGCCGTCGCCGCGGCGGGTCTCGTCGCCGACGTCGCGCCCGACGCCGTCGTGCACTGCGCCGCCTACACCGACGTCGACGGCGCCGAGGCCGACGAGCGGACCGCTCATCGCGTCAACGTCGACGCGACCGCCAACGTCGGCGCCGCGGCGCGGGACGCGAGCGCGTTCGTGGTCGCGCTCTCGACCGACTACGTCTTCGGTGGCGACGCCGACCGGCCCTACGTCGAGGACGACGAGCCCGCCCCGCGGACGGCCTACGGGCGCACCAAGCTCGACGGCGAGCGCGCGCTCGACGGCCTCGGCGACGGCCGCGCGATCGCGCGGACCGCGTGGCTGTACGGCGACGGCGGCCGCAACTTCGTCGACACGATGCTGGCCCTGGGCGCGCAGCGCGACGAGGTCAGCGTCGTCTCCGACCAGGTCGGCTGCCCGACCTGGACCGGCCACCTGGCGCCGGCGCTGCTGGAGATCGCCGAGCGGCGCCTGCCGGGCATCCACCACGCCGCCGGCGGCGGGCGCTGCTCGTGGTACGACCTGGCGGTGGCCGTCTTCGAGCGCGCCGGCGTCGACTGCGCGGTGCGCGCCGTGACCAGCGAGGAGTTCGTGCGGCCGGCGCCGCGGCCGCGCTGGAGCGTGCTCGGCAGCGCGCGCGCGGACGCCGTGCGGCTGCCGCCGTGGCAGGACGGCCTGGCGGCCTACCTGAGCGAGAAGGGGATCGCATGAAGCTGCTGGTCTGCGGCGGCGCCGGGTTCATCGGCTCCAACTTCGCGCGCCAGCGCCTGCGCGAGCTCGGCGACGACGTGCGCGTGCTCGACAAGCTGACCTACGCCGGCCGGCGGGAGAACCTGGCCGACCTGCCCGAGGTCGAGCTCGTCGTCGCCGGCATCGAGGACGCCGAGGCGGTGCGCGCCGCGCTGCACGGCGTCGACGCGGTCGTCAACTTCGCCGCCGAGACGCACGTCGACCGCTCGATCGCCGAGCCCGACGCGTTCGTCCAGACGCACGCGGTCGGCACCTGGGTGCTGCTCGAGGCGGTGCGCGAGGCGGGCGTGCGCTACGTGCAGGTCTCCACCGACGAGGTCTACGGCTCGATCGAGCGGGGCTCGTTCACGGAGTCCTCGCCGCTCGTGCCGTCCTCGCCCTACAGCGCGACGAAGGCGGGCGCCGACCTGCTCGTCGCCTCCTACTTCCACACCTACGGCGCCGACGTCGTGATCTGCCGCGGCTCGAACAACTACGGGCCCTACCAGTACCCGGAGAAGCTGATCCCGCTGATGGTCCTCAACGCCCTGCACGGCGACCCGCTGCCCGTCTACGGCGACGGGATGCAGGTGCGCAACTGGATCTACGTCGAGGACTTCGCGCGCGGGATCGGCCACGCGCTCGAGCACGGCGCCCCGGGCGAGGTCTACAACGTCGGCGGCCCCGACGAGGCGGCCAACATCGACGTCGTCAGGCGGATCGTCGAGCTGACCGGCGCCGACGAGTCGCTGATCGAGCACGTCGCCGACCGCCCCGGCCACGACCGCCGCTACTCGCTGGGCTCGGAGAAGATCCGCGCGCTCGGCTGGGAGGCGCGGGTGCGCTTCGCCGAGGGGCTCGAGCGGACCGTCGCCTGGTACCGCGACAACGCCGCCTGGTGGGAGCCGATCCGCTCGGGCGAGTACCGCGCCTACTACGAGCGCCAGTACGGCCGCTCGCTCGGCTAGCCCGTAAGCTGCATCGCCGATGCGCCGCCTGCTGCTCCTGCTCCCCGTCGCCATCCTCGCCGCCGCGCTGATCGGCGCGAGCGGCTGCGGCGCGGCGGCGACGGACAACGCGAAGGACCGCACGGGGGCCAAGAAGGACGTCGCCCAGGCGATCGACGACTTCGCCAGCGCCGCGCGCAAGGGCGACGAGGGCAAGATCTGCAACGAGCTGATCGCGCCGGCGCTGCGCGCGAAGCTCGCCGCCCGCGCGAAGGCGACCGGACGCGGCGCGGACTGCTCCGACCAGCTCCACGACTCGATCCGCGACGCCGACCAGTTCGACATGAGGGTCGACTCGATCTCGATCTCGGGCAGGACCGCGACGGTCAGGGTGACGACCAAGACGCCGCAGGACCCCGACCCGGTCGACACGGTCACGCTCGTCGACCAGCGCGGCTGGCGGATCAGCGCGCTGTCCTAGTGGCGCGCGAGCGCGCCGCCGACGCCCGCCGGCGCGGTCGGCTGGACGCGCTGGAGCGCGAGGTGATCGCGTGCCGCGCCTGCCCGCGGCTGGTCGCGTGGCGCGAGGAGGTCGCGCGCGTCAAGCGCGCGGCGTTCGCCGACGAGGAGTACTGGGGACGGCCGGTGCCCGGCTTCGGCGACCCCGCCGCGCGCGTGCTGCTGCTCGGGCTCGCCCCCGCCGCGCACGGCGCCAACCGCACCGGACGGATCTTCACCGGCGACCGCTCGGGCGACTTCCTGTTCGCCGCGCTGCACCGCGCCGGCTTCGCCAACCGGCCGACGTCCGTGCGCGCCGGCGACGGGCTGGCGCTGCGCGGCGCGTGGATCACCGCCGCGGTGCGCTGCGCGCCGCCCGCCAACAGGCCCACGCCGCAGGAGCGCGACCGCTGCCTGCCGTGGACCGTGCGCGAGCTCGAGCTGCTGTCCGGCGTGCGCGTCGTCGTCTGCCTCGGGGCGTTCGCCTGGGACGCGGCGCTGCGGATCCTCGCGGCATCGGATCCCGCCCTCCCGCGGATGTCCCCGAAGCCGCGCTTCGGCCACGGCGCCGAGGCGGAGATCGGGTCGGACCCACGCCGCACGCTGCTCGGCTGCTACCACCCCAGCCAGCAGAACACGTTCACCGGCGTGCTGACGGCCGAGATGATGGACGCGCTGCTGGCCCGCGCGCGGGAGCTCGCCGGGCCTGCATGACCTCGTGCCCGCCGGCGTCGGCGGGCGTAGTCTGGACGGGGTGCCGCCGTCGTCCTTCAGCCCCGCCGTCCGCGACTGGTTCGCCGGCGCGTTCGAGGCGCCGACGCCGGCCCAGGCGCAGGCCTGGCCCGCGATCTCCTCGGGCGAGCACGTCCTGATCAGCGCGCCGACCGGCAGCGGCAAGACGCTCGCCGCGTTCCTGTGGGCGATCGACCGGCTGGCGAGCGAGCCGCGCCGTGACGGCATCGGCACGCGCGTCGTCTACGTCTCGCCGCTCAAGGCGCTCGGCTACGACGTCGAGCGCAACCTGCGCGCGCCGTTGCGCGGCGTCGGCGCCGACGTGCGCGTCGCGGTGCGCACCGGCGACACGCCCCAGCGCGAGCGCGCCGCGATCCGGCGCCACCCGCCGGACGTCCTGATCACGACGCCCGAGTCGCTGTACCTGATGCTGACCTCCCGCGCGCGCGAGGTCCTGCGCGACGTCGAGACCGTGATCGTCGACGAGATCCACGCGGTCGCGGCGACCAAGCGCGGCTCGCACCTGGCGCTGACGCTCGAGCGGCTGGAGGCCAACGCGCACGGACCGGTCCAGCGCATCGGCCTGAGCGCCACGCAGAACCCGCTCGAGGAGGTCGGGCGCTTCCTCGTCGGCCCGCGGCGCACGTGCCGGATCGTCGACGTCGGCGTGCGCAAGGAGCTCGACGTGCGCATCTGCGTGCCGGTCGAGTCGATGGTCGAGCCCGGCGACGACCTCGCCGATCCCCTCGAGGCGGGCGGGAGCCTCATCGGCGGCGAGGCGACGCGGCGGTCGATCTGGCCGGCGATCTACCCCGAGCTGCTGGCGCTCGTGCGCGAGCACCGCTCGACGATCGTGTTCGTCAACGCGCGCCGCGCCGCCGAGCGGCTCGCGCTGCGGCTCAACGAGCTCGCCGGCGAGGAGATCGCCCGCGCCCACCACGGCTCGCTCGCGCGCGAGGAGCGGCTCGTCGTCGAGGAGATGCTCAAGGCCGGCGAGCTGCCGTGCCTGGTGGCGACCTCGTCGCTGGAGCTGGGCATCGACATGGGCGCCGTCGACCTCGTGCTCCAGGTCGAGTCGCCGAAGTCGGTCGCCAGCGGCCTGCAGCGCATCGGGCGCGCCGGCCACGGCGTCGGCGACGTCTCCAAGGGCCGCATCTTCCCCAAGTTCCGCGCCGACCTGCTGGAGAGCGCGGTCGTCGTCAGGCTGATGCGCGAGGGCCGCATCGAGCCCACCGTCGTGCCGCGCAACGCGCTCGACGTGCTCGCCCAGCAGATCGTCGCGATCGCGGCGTCCGCCGAGGACGCATCCGCCGACGGCGACGCGGGCGGGACGGACACCGTAGAGGGGCCCGCCTCCGGCCGCCACATGGCGGCCTCCGGCACCCTCTCCGTCGACGACCTGTTCGCGCTCGTCACGCGCACGCACTCCTACGCCGAGCTGCCGCGCACGCTGCTGGAGAACGTGCTCGACATGCTCGACGGCCGCTACCCGAGCGCGGAGTTCGGCGAGCTGCGGCCGCGGATCGTCTGGGACCGCGTCGCGGGCACGATCCGCGCGCGCCGCGGCGCCCGCGCGCTGGCCATCGCCAACGCGGGCACCATCCCCGACCGCGGCCTGTTCAGCGTCGTGCTGCCCGACGGCCGCCGCGTCGGCGAGCTCGACGAGGAGATGGTCTACGAGGCGCGCGCGGGCCAGACGTTCCTGCTCGGCGCGTCGTCGTGGCGGATCGAGGAGATCGGCCGCGACCGCGTCGTCGTGACGCCCGCGCCGGGCGTGCCGGGCGCGGTGCCGTTCTGGAAGGGCGACGGCGTCGGCCGGCCCAAGGAGCTGGGCGAGGCAATCGGCGCGTTCTCGCGCTGGGCGGTCGAGCAGGAGCCCGAGGCGCTCGAGCGCGACTACGACCTCGACGCCTTCGCCGCGCGCAACCTCGTCGACTTCCTGCGCGAGCAGCAGGCCGCGACGCGCGTCGTGCCCAGCGACCGCGCGGTCGTCGTCGAGCGCTTCCGCGACGAGATCGGCGACTGGCGGCTGTGCGTGCTGTCGCCGTTCGGCGGGCGCGTGCACGCCGCCTGGGGACTGGCGCTGTCGCGGCGCATCCGCGACGAGCTAGGGCTGGAGTCCGACGCGATCTGGTCCGACGACGGGATCGTCGTCCACCTGCCCGACGCCGACGAGCCGCCGGGCGCCGACCTCGCGCTGATCGACCCCGACGAGGTCGAGGACATGGTCGTCGGCGAGCTCGGCGCGAGCGCGCTGTTCGGTGCGCGCTTCCGCGAGAACGCCGGCCGCGCGCTGCTGATCCCGCGCGCCTACCCGGGGCGGCGCACGCCGCTGTGGCAGCAGCGCCTGAAGGCGCAGACGCTGCTCGAGGTCGCCAAGCGCTACGCCGACTTCCCGATCGTGCTGGAGACCTACCGCGAGTGCCTGCGCGACGTGCTCGACGTGCCGGGGCTGACCGAGCTGCTGCGCTCGCTGCACCGCCGCGAGCGCACGCTCGTCGAGGTCGAGACCCCGACCGCGTCGCCGTTCGCGTCGTCGCTGCTGTTCGACTACGTCGCCACGTACATGTACGAGGGCGACACGCCCAACGCCGAGCGGCGCGCGGCGGCGCTGTCGCTCGACCGCGAGCTGCTGCGCGAGCTGCTCGGCCAGGAGGAGCTGCGCGACCTGATCGACCCGGGCGCGCTGGCCGCCGTCGAGGAGGACCTCCAGCACCTCTCGCAGCGCACGCGGGCCGAGACGCGCGACGCGCTCGCCGACGTGCTGCGGCGGCTCGGCGACCTCACGGCGGACGAGGTCCGCGCGCGCGTGCTCGACGGCTGCGACGCCGAGGCGATGCTGGCCGAGCTGGAGCGCGAGCGGCGCGCCGTGCTCGTGCGCGGGATCCAGGGGCTCGAGCAGGCGGGCGCGGACCTCGTCCGGCGCGAGGTCGCCCACGCGCCGCAGCACGTCGTGGAGCTCGTCGCGGGTGGTGGCGCGGGTGCGCTCGGAGGTGCGCTGCAGGTCGGCCTCGACCTGCTCCAGCGCGCCGCCGGCGGCGCCGTAGCGCACGCGCAGCTCCTCGGTCTCAAACGGCCCGTGCGTGCGGGCGTAGCGGGCGACGAGGCGCGACAGCGCGTCGGGGACGTCGGCCAGGAACGCGTCGGGCAGCCCGCCCGGCGGCACGACGCCGAGCGCGTCGCGGTACAGGCCGGCGTCGTCGG
>DASZVK010000001.1:0-3050 GCA_035547175.1 Solirubrobacteraceae bacterium | reverse complement strand
CGGCGACGCGCAGCGGCTCGGGCGGCAGCTCGCGCGCGCGCGGCTCGACCCGCGCGCTGCGCGTGACCTCGTCGCGCTGGTCGAGCGCGAGCGCGGCGCGCGCGTCGCCGCACAGGCGCGACGGGCCGACGCCGTTGCCGGTGTAGCCGAAGGCGGCGTGCGTGCGCCCGCCGCGCAGCGTGCGCACGACGGGCAGGTGGTCGGGCGAGGCATCGATCGGGCCGCCCCAGGCGTGCGTCACCGCGCGGTCGCGCAGGCCGGGGAAGAAGCGCCGCAGGTCGTCGACAACCTGGGCGGCGACGGCAGCGTCGACGTGCTCGCGCGCGCCGATGCGCCCGCCGCAGGCGATGCGCCCGCCGCCCCAGCCGAAGAGGATGCGGTCGTCGCGCGTGGTGCGGAAGTAGTGCACGAGGCGGCGCTCGTCGGTGATCGCCTCGCCGCGCGTCCAGCCGACGTCCTCGAGCAGGTCGGGAACCGGCTCGGTGAGGACGACGTGGCTCGAGGTGACGGTCAGCGCGCGGCGCAGCGGCGGCAGCGCCGCGCTCCACGCTCCCGTCGCCAGCACCGCGGCGCGGGCGCGCAGGCGCCCGCCCGTCGCGGTCTCGAGCGTGACCTCGCCGCGGTCGTCGCGCAGCGCCGTGACGCGCGTGCGCTCGTGCACGGCGACCCCGCGCCCGAGCAGGCGCGTGCGCAGGCCGCGGACGAGGCGCGCGGGCTGCACCGTCGCCGTGTGCGGGAGCATGACCCCCGCGCGCAGCGGCGCGGCGGCGCAGCGCGCCCGCACGCCGTCGGCGTCCAGCGGCACGACCAGCGCCCCGAGCCCGAGCGCGCGGCAGGCCGTCAGCGCGTCCTCGGAGGCGCCGTCCTGGGCCGGCGCGGCCGACGCGACGATCTGGCCGCCGGGATGGAACCAGGCGTCGACCTCCTCCTCGGCGCACCAGCGCCCGATCGCGCGCACCGCGTCGACCGAGGCCTCGATCGTCGCCCGCGCGACCGCGTCGCCGGCGATCTCCCGCAGTCGCGGCGCCGCGAGCGCCAGGTGGTCGGCGAAGCCGCCGTTGCGCCCGCTCGGGCCTTCGCCGCAGACCTCCGCCTCGAGCAGTGCGACCCGCGCGCCGGGCGCGCGCTCGAGCAGCCGCCACGCCGCCCACAGGCCGGTGAAGCCGCCGCCGACGACGGCGACGTCGGCCCAGGCGTCCTCCTGCAGCGGCGGGCACGCCGTCGCCGGTCCCGCCTCCTCCAGCCACCAGCCGTGGGCCGTGTGGCGCAAGCCCGCGCCGCCTAGAGCATCGAGACGGCGCGGCCGTCCCGGAAGCCCTCGGTCGAGACGATGTCGTCGACGACCGACTGCGGCACGGCGGTCTCGGTGGTGAGCGCCATCACCGCCTCGCCCTCGCCGCCGAAGCCGACCGACGCCGCGGTGATGTTGATGCCGTGCTGGCCGAAGACGGTGCCCACGCGGCCGATCATGCCGGGGACGTCGCGGTAGCGGAAGAGCGCGACGTGGTTCTCGATCTGGAGGTTGAACTTCTGCCCCCAGGCGGCGATCAGCGTCGGCGTGTTGTGCTGGCCGACGTTGGTCCCGACGGCGCGCTCGGAGCGCTCGCCGAAGCGGACGGTCACGCGCACGACGTCGTTGTAGTCGCGCGCCTGCGAGCGGTTGGTCTCGACGACGGAGATCCCGCGCGCGCGGGCGATCGCCGGCGCGTTGACCTGGTTGACGTCGTCGGCGGTGTGGCTCAGCACGCCGAGCAGCGCGGCGACGGCGACCGGGCGCGTGTCGCGCTCGGCGATCCGGCCGAGGCACTCGACGTGGACCTCCTCGACGCCGCCCACGAGCGCCGCCGCGAGGCGGCCGAGCATCCGCGCCAGCGGCAGGTAGGGCCCGAGGACCTCGAGGTCCTCGCCAGCGACCGCCGGGACGTTGACCGCGGTCGTGACCGGCCCGCCGGTCAACGCCGCGACGACCTGCTCGGCCGCCTGGTAGCCGGCGCGGTCGGTCGCCTCGGCGGTCGAGGCGCCGAGGTGCGGCGTGACGATCACGTTGTCGTAGTGAAACAGCGGGTGCTCGGTCACCGGCTCGGAGCGGAACACGTCGAGCGCGGCGCCGGCGACCTTGCCCGAGTCCAGCGCCGCCTGCAGGTCCTCGTCGACGACGAGCGGGCCGCGCGCGACGTTGAGCACGCGCACGCCGTCCTTGCACTTCGCCAGCGCGGCGGCGTCCAGCCAGCCCTCGGTCTCGGGCGTCTTGGGCAGGTGCAGGGTGAGGAAGTCGGCGACCGCGTAGACGGCGTCGGGCGTCGCGGCGTGCTCGACGCCGGCGTCGCGGAAGCGGTCGGCCGAGACGAACGGGTCGTAGGCGACGACGCGCATCCCGAAGCCACGGGCGCGGGCCGCGACGAGCTGGCCGATGCGGCCGAAGCCGACGACGCCAAGCACCTTCTCGTGCAGCTCGACGCCGGAGTACTTCGCGCGGTCCCAGCGGCCGGCCTTCAGCGAGGCGTGCGCCTGCGGGACGTTGCGCGCCAGCGCGAGCAGCAGCGCCATCGTGTGCTCCGCGGCGGTGACGACGTTGGACTCGGGGGCGTTGGCGACGATGATCCCGCGCTTGGTCGCCTCCTCGACGTCGACGTTGTCGACGCCGACGCCGGCGCGGCCGATCGCCTTGAGGTTGGTCGCCCCGGCCAGCACGTCGGCGGTGACCTTCGTCGCCGAGCGGATCAGCAGGCCGTCGTAGTCGCCGAGGCGCTCGAGGTGCTCGGGCCCCTCGTCGACCTCGAAGCCGTGTGCGCGCAGCAGCTCGACGCCCGAGACGCCGATCTTCTCGGCCACCAGGACCCTCATCTACAACCGCTCCACGACGTAGTCGACGCATGCGGTCAGCGCGCGCACGTCGTCGGGCTCGACGGCCGGGAACATGCCGATGCGCAGCTGGTTGCGGCCGAGCTTGCGGTAGGGCTCGACGTCGACGA
This sequence comes from Solirubrobacteraceae bacterium, assembly GCA_035547175.1. Taxonomy (GTDB): domain Bacteria; phylum Actinomycetota; class Thermoleophilia; order Solirubrobacterales; family Solirubrobacteraceae; genus BP-464. Next base: position 78 of record DASZVK010000001.1, on the reverse strand, counting down.
TCCCGTTGGCGCGCAGCGTCGCCGCGACCTGGTCGCCGGCGACGGCGTCGTCGAAGTCGATCGTGCCGACGACGAGCG